>JBGTCG010000056.1:0-11158 GCA_041748915.1 Methylococcales bacterium | reverse complement strand
TCTTGCGGAATATTCCTCCGCCTCGTCCGAAAACCATCTGTTCAATCCCCTGAATACCTTTTCAAGAAACCCATCTTGATACTCAGAACCCGCCTCCCCTAATATTTAGTTCGGATCGTTACGAACTCACGGAAACAGGTTCCAGTTCGGGCGGAATCCTGCGGGTCGGCGGCCTGTACTCACGCCGGCGGGTCTGTTAAGGTCCAGAACCCGTTTGGTGCGCGAGTTTTAATAGCCCGGCCACACTGATTGCATCGGTGATTTCGCCGCGAACCACCATGTCTATCGCAGCGGACAAGGTCAGTTTCCGCACGGTTAATTGTTCGGTTTCCTCGAACGCCGTTTCACCTTCGGTCAGGTCCTCGGCGAGGAACACAGAAGCCTCTTCGTTAGTCACAGAATTGGATAAATGCATATAGAGAAGAGGGGTCCATTGCTTGGCGGACAGGCCGGTTTCCTCTTTGAGTTCGCGCCGGGCCGTGTCCAGAACACTTTGTCTTTTGGTGATCCACCGCTCGGAATTTCCCAGGAATAAGCACTCAATGTGTAACGGTACTGGCCGACCAGCCAGGTATTACCGCTTTTATCCAGCGGAATAACGCCGACTGCCTGATTCTTGAAACTCACCCATCCGTACAGACTTCTACCGCCGCCGGGATTAAAGACATCATCTTCCCGGACGCGAATCCACGGGTTATCGTATACTTCACGGCTGCTGATGAATTGCCACGGATTACTTTCTGACATATTTTTAAATGATCCCATTGATTCAAAATGACGGGCAGCTGCTATTGATTCCCGATTTCATTGCCGAAGACGAAGCCTGGCGTCTGTGTGCACTATTTGCCGATGAATTAGTCTGGTCCTCGGAATCCGTGCAGATCTACGGCAAGTCGATTCAATCTCCGCGGCTGGTAAGTTGGTACGGTGATGAGGAAGCGATCTATCGCTATTCCGGTGTCGTACATTATCCGCAGCTCTGGCATCCGGTACTCTATGAAACCAAAATCCGGTTGGAGTCCTTTACGGGCCAAGCTTTTAACTCCGTATTGTGCAATTTTTACCGGGACGGTAATGACTCGATGGGCTGGCATGCAGATAACGAGAAGAAACTGGGTATCAATCCCTTTATCGGATCTATGAGTCTCGGCGAGACCAGAACATTCCGGATCCGGCACAGATACACGGGCGAAGCCCATAACATCGCGTTGGGAAATGGAAGTTTGATCATTATGGCGGGCCGGTTACAACAATACTGGCGCCATTGTGTCCCCAAATCCGGAAAAATGCGAGGGGCGCGTATTAATCTATCCTTTCGTAAAATCGTGCGGTCGCCGCCGACACAACCCGGTTGACTCCCGGCTGCGATTCCCGAAACTTTCCTTCGTCGTTAAATCATTCCTTCCGCATTTTTGAAAACCCGATCCCTGCGCCGCCCGCAGAAATCGGGTTCAATCTGAAATGATGGTAATTTACTTGGAACGAAACTGCGCTTCTTCGGTTGAACCCGTTAGCGCGGTGACCGAGGATCGCCCTCCCTGAATCACCGTGGTGACGTCGTCAAAATAACCGGCACCGACCTCCTGCTGGTGACTTGCAAATGTATATCCGTATTTTGCTGCAGCGAATTCCGGTTCCTGTACCTTTTCTACGTAGGCGGTCATCCCGCGTTCGACATAGTCACGCGTCAATTCGAACATGTTGTACCACATGCTATGGATTCCAGCCAACGTAATGAACTGGTACTTATAGCCCATTGCGCCAAGCTCGCGCTGGAATTTAGCGATCGTGGTGTCGTCGAGATTTTTCTTCCAATTGAAGGACGGTGAACAGTTATACGCCAGCAATTGATTCGGATGCTCGTTGCGGACCGCTTCGGCGAATTTTTTTGCCTCTGCAAGATCGGGTACCGCGGTTTCGCACCAGAGTAAATCAGCGTATGGCGCGTAGGCAATACCGCGAGCAATCGCCTGATCGATTCCGGCATTGGTTATGAAAAAGCCCTCTGCGGTCCGTTGGCCGGTGACAAACGGGGTGTCGCGTTCATCGACATCCGAGGTCAGTAGATTCGCGGCATTCGCGTCGGTACGGGCCAGAACGATAGTCGGAACTCCCATTGTATCAGCCGCAAGACGGGCGGCAACCAGTTTCTGAACGGCCTCCTGGGTCGGTACCAGAACCTTGCCGCCCATATGGCCGCATTTTTTGACGGCGGCTAATTGATCTTCGAAGTGAGCCCCGGCCGCACCCGCGTCGATCATCGCTTTCATCAGCTCAAAGGCGTTCAGTACGCCTCCGAATCCGGCTTCGGCGTCGGCAACGATCGGCACGAAATAATCAACGTCATTTTTGCCCTTTGCCCACTGGATTTCGTCGGCGCGGCGGAAAGTATTGTTAATCCGTCTGACCATTGCCGGAACCGAGTTATAGGCATAGAGCGACTGGTCCGGATACATGGTTTCCGAGGTGTTTCCATCGGCCGCTACTTGCCATCCCGACAAATAAATTGCCTCGATTCCGCCTTTGACCTGTTGCATGGCTTGACCGGCTGTGATCGCGCCCATGCAATTGACATAGCCGTCCTTATCATTGACGAGATTCCAGAGTTTTTTTGCCCCCAAGGTTGCGATGGTGTATTCTTCCTGAACCGAACCGCGCAAACGAACTACATCGGCGGCGGTATAATCACGCTTGACGCCGGCCCAGCGCGGATTTTCGGCCCAGTCCTTCTCCAACTGTTTAATTTGCTCTTCTCGCGACATTACGTTCTCCTGCCTATTTCGAGTAAATTAATGATAAATCATGGATAAATTCTTGCGCAAAGATTTTGCCATAGCCGTCCATTTTCCCACATTTTATACCTAGTTTCTACTCTTAAGAACTCGGAACTACGATTTACTCGTCGTTGGGCCTTGGAAGCTTAATCTTGCGGTAATCTGCATCGCCGTCCATATTATTTGGATTCTTTTCCAGTCTCACCCAAGCGCTCATCCCGTAGAACCGAATTAGAATTCCGCCTGACGGGCCGGGTACGGCAGGTTGGTACAAATCTCCGCTAATGTATATATAACGTTATGAGGACATAACGATCGTTTCGATGTCTGAACGGTCTGAACCGTTCATTCTCAATCAAAAACCCGAGGAATAGCGATTCCGCCGGAATCGAAATCATCTCCGATGCCGGCTATGTGTGCTGTGGTACTTAACGGGGTTCCGTTACGCGATAATCGGTGCTTGAACATTCACGTCATGCCGAACAGGTCCGGGTCGACTCGCTTTTCAGGATCAAGATGGTCGCGAAATTGTTTCCTGGAGGAAGTCCCAACGTCTGGGATTAGGCATGATATTTTTTAATTGCTTTGAATTTGTCAAGCGCGGCTTTTACTTTTTCGATGGCTTGGCCATTGAGTTCGCTGGTTTTGTACACCTTGTCAAGCAGGCCTTCAGCCACCAGCGCTTCCTTGATCCACCGCTTGGCAAACCGGTAATTGGTAGGCACGGCAGCGGTTTCGCCGGTTTCCGGATTACAGTACTGTGCCGGAAATGGTTCACTCGTGCCAAGCGATTCGGAACCGGTGGCGCCCGTTTCCGCGGATGCAGTCGTTGATTTTTTCGCTGCACGGGCGGGCGGATTTTCGGCCGCTGCTGGTTTGGGATCTGGCCGGTTATTTGTAGCTTGACCCGCATCAGATGAATAAAACGTATAAACGACATATCCCACTAGAACGGCGGTTAAAATAAATAACAAAATTGTCATATCAATTCTCCCCTTTTTGTAATCGTATACGGGTAAGTTTTTATTCTTACATCAGATCATGTGAATGAATCCGTTAAACGGATGCGCAATCGTGATTCCCATCTCGTCGGCCGTCTCCTTGGCGTGGCCTCGACATTTTGACCATAATTCGTGAGAGTGTCCACCATCACGCGCGTATTTCGCCAGGAATCCAGTTCGGAAGAATCATTCGCGGATTCTAACACCTCGACTTACCGGTCCGGCCTCGGTGTAAATATTTTCCAATCGCGGCGCACACGACACGAAGCGCCGTGGGCGTTTAACGTGTCGTTATCAAATCGACCGAAAAGGCGAAAAGTATTCATACAGACCCGCGTTTCATGTAAACGGTATGTAAAACTACGGCTGAATAAAAGTAAATATGCAACTGGTTTGAAGCTCCTCGTCTTCGATTCCACGCGTGAACCGGCTAATTGTTCAATATTTCCTGCAAAACCTCAATGGTTTTTGCGGGAATTTCGGATTCACCAACACTCGACGACTAACTATGGCCCTTATGCGAGGGCGATTGTGAGGAAGCTTTTCCGATTTGAGGGGGGACTCTTTCACATTGCATGGCAATGTCATCGGAACCTGCCGCGCGGACCGCAGGGGTCATTTCTGCGAGTTTTCGTTCGGCAACCAATGTAAACCAATTCGGCTCAGGACGAACGTCAATTTCGATGATTGAAAACGATTGCCAATACAATCGGACAGCAACTTTTTGCCTGTGCCAACGGATTCGACCTGACTCAAATTCAGCGGTCCGGAATGGTCCCCGTAGTCTTATCATCGATTGTTGGCCTTTATTTTGCCTTATCTTAAGGTACGCAGAAATCAGCAAGCGATGGATTGATATCAAATACCAGGTGAAAAGCGCCTTCCCATTGCGAACCGGTGGTCCAATATCGTCGTAAGCGGTTAGATTAACGATTTTGGCATTTATGACGGTGACTTTGTCAGGGGGCATTGGAAATGACTATCGGTTCGGGTAAATCGATTATTTTCCCTGCACGATATCGTTATGAACTACACTAAAGCTTATAGGGGGGATGGTTAATCAAGGTGAGCAGTATGCGAATTGACGCAGTTTTTGTTCTCGCGCTGGGTGCTATCGGTTACCTGAGATTCATGATCCAGTTATACGACAATCTTTTTGTCGCGTTAGCGGTGTTTTTTGTTTCCGGATTGTTCGGCATCTGGATGGGGCTCTCGTTCGGGGCCTCCCATGAAGATGCTCAACGGGACCGATCGGGCTAGGGAAGCACTGATTCAATCAGGGCGTCCTGCAGTGGAGGAATCCACTGTCAAAATCAAACGCTGAAAGCGTTTAATTTTGTATGGCAACACCAAATCGCATTTGGTGTTGTCGGCGCTCGGAAATCCACGATCGATTTATTCAGCATTTCCTTGGTTGAACGACAGAACCCACTCCGCAGCCGGGTGACCGATCTCGTCGGTTTGGCAAGCCCAAAGGCTTCCCGCACCTCTCGTCGGGGCTTGTGTTGCAGTCCCGGCGATGATTTACTACTCCATGAAGAATTCCCGGCGTTGGCTTATTGGGATTGACCGATGAACGTGGTTTATTTAAGTCCATCGAGTCGAACGGACGGCCTCGTTGGCGCGCCATGGAATTCTTGAACAACAAACCATAATCTAACCGGCATTGCATGTCCTGACCGGATTGCGATTTGAGATGGTGTTGTTCGAGTAATCTTTACAAATCGCGAACGGTTGATACCGTCGTTCCAAACCAAAGAACAACGAATCGGGATACGGATCCAGCACAAAATTGTTGGCTGGTAAGTCCGCTGTTTCTAACTTTCCAGGCCTATTTCAGAACAATAAATATGGCTGCCTATCCAATTCGGTTTATCGTAACTCTGCTTTTTTTTGGGCTCCTGTTTTTCGTTCAGGTCAGCCAGGCTGAACCAGCAGGCGACGACGTGCCCGGCTTGACCGAAACTGCTGGAGAATTCGGAATCGATTCAATTCAGGCCAAGATTGCCGAACTCAAAACGGATTCCTCATTGGACGAATCCGCCCGGACCCGGATGACCGATCTCTATGAATCGGCACTAAAACAAATCAAGGCGGCTAACGGGTACAAGAAACAAGCCGATTTCTATCGCGAGGCGGCATTACAGGCTCCCGCTGAAATCGAAGATATCAATAAACAGCTCAATGAGACCATTGACGCATCAAGAAGGAGTGCATCGATCGACTATCAGAAGATCCAGCCGCACCAACTGGACAATCAGATTTTCGAAACCCGTTTACGGCTTGACTCGCTAAAAGCCAATCTCGAGCAACTCGGAAGAAATTTGAAACAGCAACAAAGCCGGCCCGAGCAGATTCGACTCGATCAGCGATCCATCCAGGATAAACTTCAGGATCTGGAACAACAGACACGGAGCCAGCTATTCGCGGGGAACGGTACCTACAAAGCCCAGCTCACGGCGTTGCGGGCCACCGAGAAAGCGCTACGGGCGAATTTGGATGCGCTACAAATGGAACTGAGCAGTCATTTGCCGCGGCTGCAATTGCTTCGCGCCCGTTATGATCTTGCAATTGCGAAAGTCGCGACCGAAAACGCGCGACTTGAAAATCTGGAAAAATATTTGGCCGCGAATCGCGAATCCGAAGCTGCGAGATATTCCCAGGAGCTGACCGAAGCGCTGGAAGCGGCATCCAACAAACATCCAATGATTCGAGAGTTGATCCAGGAAAACTTTGAGTTCGGTAGGGAGTTCGGTCGTATAAGCGAGGAAATCGCACTTGCCACCAATCGGCGGGATGAAATCAAAGAGGAAGCGAAGCGGATTGAAAACGACTCGGAAAATTCCGAAAAAAAAATCGCCTTGGCGGGTTTGAGCCCCACGCTCGCCGCAATATTGAGGGAACAAAGGCGGCTATTGCCGAGCGCGGCGAAAATAGATCGTGTCGTGGCCAAGTTGGTCGCTAAAACCGGCGAAGTCACGCTGCGTCTTTTTGAAATCGAGGAAAAACTGCGGTCGTTAGTGGATATCGGCCGCCGAGTGGATGACAAGCTGGCTTCGAGCGCTGAAGATGACGAGTTGTCAAAACACCAGTTGATGCGCGTACGCGTGGAATCGAATCTGTTGCTGGAAGAACAGAGATCACTGTTGATGAAACTCAGCGAAACCTATACGAAGTATTTGAATATCCTGAGTGAAATCGATTATTCAAGACAAAGATTGGTGGAAGTCGCGACGCGATATGCGGCTTTTCTTGACGAAAATTTGTTGTGGGTCAAAAGCTCCCGGCCTATTGATCATCAATTCTTGGGGAATCTAGGCAATGCCGCCCGCTGGTTTCTATCGCCCCAACAATGGTCGGAAACCGGAAACCGGCTGGTCAGGGCGATGAACGCGCGGAAGCCGCTCGTGTTGATTTTGTGCGCCCTGATCCTCGCGCCACTAGGCGCTCGCCGAGTGATCAAAGAGCGGTTGGCGGAAATTTCCGAACTGGTTGCAGTTGCCCGCAATGACCGGTTTCGTTATACGCTGGACGCCATCGGTTTGACCGTATTGCTCGTGACGCCCGGGGTTGCCGTGGTGTATGGTGTCGGCTGGCTGCTCGATTCCAATGCGAATTCTCCGGAATTCACGAGAGCGGTTGGCCGCGGATTGTGTGCCGCGAGTATTCCGTTATATTTATTGGAAACCTTCTACCGTATTTTTTCTCCGGGAGGCATCGCCGAACTGCACCTGCGCTGGCGTCGAAGGGCCGTTACGGCGCTGGGATCCCAATTGCGCTGGCTGCGATTTGTGGTGGTACCGGGGATTTTTTTTATCACCATGACCGGCAGCCAAAGCGAAGCCGAATACAGCGATAGTTTGGGACGTCTTGCGGTGATCGCCGTGATGATTGCAATGTCCGTCGCGTTGGGTAAAGTCCTGCATCCGACCCGGGGCGGCCTAAAATACTTCCTCGCCGATCGGTCGTCGTCGGCATTCGCCAGAGCACGTTTTATCTGGTATTCGGTGGTCTTAGTCATTCCTTTAATCATCGCGGGCTTCGCTGCCGCCGGCTATCTTGCGAGCGCGATTGAATTGCAGGAAAAGATGAGCGCAACGATCCGTGTCGTTTTTATCGCAATAATCGTTCACGAACTGGCTCTTCGCGGGCTCAGGCTTTTTAATCGGGAACTGGCGCTAAAAAAGCTTCGTGAAAAAAGGATGTTGGAAAAAACCGCGAAACCGGTCGGCGAAGCGGGCGAAACGCTCCCGAGCATCGATCATGACCAGATCGATATTTCGACGATCAATTCTCAGACCATGCGGCTGGTGCTGACCGGGATTGTATTCGGCACGGTGGTTGGATTATGGGTGCTTTGGCAGGATGTCCTTCCGGCGCTCGCGATACTGAATGAGTGGGTGTTATGGCAGACGCCGGTTATCGTGGACGGGGTCGAGACGATAAAATCTGTTTCCTTGTCCAATTTACTGGTCGCGTTGCTTTACATTCTGATTGCGGTCACGGCAACCAGAAACCTGCCGGGAGTGATGGAAGTGTTGATTATGAACCGGTTTTCGATTGATGCGGGCAGCCGGTACGCGATCAATCAACTGATCGGATACGCGCTGATTGCCGCGGCCGTCGTACTGGTTGCGGCCGAACTCGGCGGGCAATGGTCCGAATTGCAATGGTTGGTCGCGGCGCTAGGCGTCGGTTTGGGGTTTGGTCTGCAAGAGATTTTCGCAAACTTTGTTTCCGGAATCATTTTGCTGTTTGAGCGCCCGATCCGCATCGGAGATACGGTAACGGTCGGAGACGTCAGTGGAACGGTTTCCCGAATCCAGATCCGGGCGACAACCATTACCGACTGGGAACGGAAGGATTTGGTCGTTCCGAACAGGACTTTTATCACCGATCGGCTGATCAACTGGACACGGACCGACAACATTACCCGGATCCTGATCCCGATCGGAATTGCCTATGGCTCGGATACCGTGCTCGCGCACCAGATCATTCTTGAGATTGTTCGTTCCCATCCCTTGGTTCTAAAGGAGCCGGAACCAAGCGCATTTTTTGTCGGCTTCGGTGAAAATTCCCTCAATTTCGAGATTAGAGCCTTTGTTAAGGAGATTTCCGATCGGTTGCCCTTAACCCATGACCTGCATATGCAATTGAACCAACAACTAAAACAACAGGGTATCGAAATGCCAGTCCCGCAACGGGATATTCATTTGCGCTTAGTTGCAGCGGAGTTTCTGAAAGCACAGGTGACGGCTTCGCCGAGTCCGGACGTTAACGGACCAGCGATGAATTAACAGGGCAAGCGGGCCGCAGTCCTTCGATTCCCGCGCAATCGGCAATTCGTCCAGGTGGGCAAGTGATCAAATTCATGCGCAAATTTTTTGCCTTTCATTAATGATGTCGAGTTCAACGCGCATTCCCGAATGGGTCGCCGCGTTAATTTTTCCATCCTCCATGGATATCGCTTACAATGAAGCGCTTTGATGCGTGGCTCTACCGGCAATCTACGTGACCGTATTGAGCTGCTGAACGCGGCAGGAAAACCGACCTTAAAATTATTATGCAAGATTTTTTTTCGCAGTATTTCCCGGGAATCACGGAAATGGCCAATATTCACCCGCTATTGGTACATTTCCCAATCGCATTATTAACCGGGTTCGTCGTTACCGAGATACTCAGCCTGATCAGTGGCAACAAAGATCTCAGGATCGCAGGGAAATGGATGCTCTATTTCGGTACCTTCGGAGCATTGGGCGCGGCTATTGCCGGCTTGCTGGGTGCTGAAGATGTGTTTCACGAAGGCGAGGTGCACGGCGAAATGTCGAAGCACCGGGATTATGGCCTGAATGTTGTCGCGTTATCGGTGTTTCTTTGTACCTGGCGTCTAATTGAGGGCCGGGATTTTGTCGGTCTTTCGCGCATCATTCAAAACGCCTTGGGTTTGTTGATCGTGTCGAACTTAATCCTTGGCGCGGATATCGGGGGACTTATGGTCTACAAATACGGGGTCGCGGTCCGCGCGGTACCGAGAGAGGAGATGTCCGAAATGGGCCCGCATGAACATCGCGGAGGGATCGGATTTGAAGTGATCGAATGGTTTCATGGTTTGTTCGAGGACGCGCAGGTAATCCGCAAGCATTCGCACTGAATCCGGTAATTGCCGGGAACCGGATGATCGCAATCTGAATGGAGTAAAAGTCGGATTTCAGGCCATCTGATCTTATTGGGGCGTCACGAAAACAATTCTGTGTTTCGGCGATTCGAACACATGGGGCTATATTCCAGGGACGGGGGAGCGTTACAACTATCTTTTACGCTGGACCGGGCGGCTCCAGGCTGCGCTCGGAATCGATTACCGCATCGTTGAGGAGGGCTTGAATGGGCGAACCACGGTCTGGGATGAACCGTTTCGCGAAGGCCGGAACGGACGCAAGTTGCTGCGCCCATTATTGGAATCGCATGCACCGGTCGATCTGTTGATTATTGCGTTGGGGACCAACGACCTTAAGCATTTCTACGGCGCCACCGCCTTCGATTCCGCGCGCGGGGTAAGTGCATTGATCGCCATCGCTCGCACCAGCGCATCCGGTCCTGACGGAGCCGCTCCGGCCATGTTGATGATTGTTCCGCCGGTGATGGCGCAGTTGTCGGAAGTGATGCTTGCGCAGTTTCGTGGCGCGCGTGAAAAGTCGAACCAGTTTGCCGAGGCGTTTTCGGAAATTGCGCGGAGCGAACAATGCTTTATTATCGACGCTTCGCGGGTTACGGAATCCAGTTCTGTTGACGGCATTCATCTCGACGAAAATGCACATGGGAATTTGGCTCGCGCATTGGAAAGCAAAATCCGGGAAATATTTGCGAAATGATTCCTAATATCCGGTTCAATGCGTCCGGCCAGTCAGACCAATAATCGGAGCACGTAATTTCCAATCCCTATTCCAGAGGGCAACTGCTTTTTAAAACTTTCCTGGTGATTATTCCGGGTTAGGATGGGTCATACACGTGCGCAAATACGGCGCCGTATTCAGAACATCAAGTCAATGATCGTCCACCAGCCGGATGGAACCCGAAATTTTGGCGAATGCGAAGGCATGGGTAGTTAACCTGGCTTGCACGTCGTTTCCAATAGCGGTCTGGGTTTAGCGATCGCGTAGCCCTGCACATAATCTACGCCGATTACTTTGAGTTTCTCCGAAATAGCTTGAGTTTCAACCGATCCCGCGAAGGTCTTAATCCCCATAACGAATAAGGTTAGATTGTGCGAGTGAAACGAGCCACAATCTAAGCCGTTTGTTGGACGAGCCCGGCTCATAAAATTTTGATTGGTAAATTTGGGAAGTTACCGCTTGACAACGGGCGGTGTTCAAGGTATTTAGAAAA
>JBGTCG010000055.1:0-9479 GCA_041748915.1 Methylococcales bacterium | reverse complement strand
AGCCTGCGCCGAGCTTGCGATGGTGTGGCGAAGCGGCGCGGACGCAGGGCGGCCGGGGCCCAATGGTTGTCGCGTAGGCGAGTCGATTTTGGTGACTTGGATGTCCCAAAATCTTTCACGAGGTAGCGACACACTTTACTTTGGCGACAAGGAGATCCGGCGCGGCCGCATTTCGACGCCGCGTTTTGGGGTGAGGGCGGCATTGAACGTATCCATACCGAGGCCGCTGGCTGGCCGCATCTCGTACAATTGATCGCGGAACGCGCGGTCTATCTTGTGAATCGGCAGGGACAGCGCACTTGCACCCCGACGATTTTGGAAGAGGCCATCGCTACTGCAGTCGTGTCCGGCGACGCGGTGCTGGAACAACTCGTGCCCGACGACTGCCGACTGGATGGCGAGTGGGATTATTTGAAGGCCTTTCGCCCCCGGGACACTCAAACGCCGCCCGAAGATGAAGGCATCTATCAATCGCTACGGCGCCGGCTCATGGTTATAGACGATTCCGGACTCTGGCGCATGCGCGTGCCTTTGATGCAGCGCTGGCTCCGCGAGCGTAGTTGAGGCGTTGTTTTTTACCTTTAAGGCCGGGGGCAACCGCATATCGGATAATCGGCCTCGGGATCGCGCTTGTGACAGATCGGTAGGATGTGCCGACGGAGGAGGCGCATCAATCACGACCGATGCAGTATATGCCGGACATCCCTCGTCCTGCGCCCTTCGGTCGGCGGAGCCGTAAACCGGCTGTCCCCGTAACTAGTACGGGGCAGTCTCTGCCGATGGATCGTACCTCGGCACATCATTCGGCGCTGATCCGACCGCTATTCGCCCCGCAATTCCCCGATCTGTTGCATGAGTTCCTCGATTCTGGCCTCGAGCACATCGAGCCGGTCTTCGAACCGGGCCAGGCGGTCGGCCGCGGTGTCGGCCCCGCGGCCCGTTTCGGGGCCTCGGGTTTCCTCCTTAACTTCTCCGCATAGCGTATGCCAGTAGCGGTCTTCGCGGCGGCCGGGTCCGCGGGGCAGAAGCACCGCAAGCGGCCGCTCCCGTTCGATCAACGATTCGAGTACGAGCCGGACTTCGTCGGTATCCGCGAATTCAGCCATCCGCGTTGTGCGGCGCAGGACATCGTTCAAAGTCTGCGGGAATCTCAACATCAACACGGTCAATACCGCGAGTTCCGGACGTTCCAGATCAAAATGCTGCTTGAGCCGATGCGAGATCCGATAAGTTCTGTCACCGCTGTCAACCTTGACCAGGCCACGGTGTTCGAGCAGGTTCAGGACGTGCCGGACCTCGCCTTCGCTCAGATTCATGACCGGCTCGCGGCTCGATTTCTGGTTGCAGGCCTGGGTCAGCGCGTTTGGCGTCATCGGGTAATATTTCGGGGTCGTGAGCTGCTTCTCCATGAGCGCCGCGAGCACGCGGGCTTCCGGGGGCGTCAGAAACGGCTGATCACCGGGCGCCGTGCTTTCTTTTTTAGGGTCCATGGGTGCTCCTTCTTTTGATCGGTCTTTAGCGAAACACTGAATAAATCCATCCTGGATTTCTCAGCGGTCGTCAACTCCAAATGCGATTGGCAGGGTTGCCTCACAAAATCCCACGCTTATCGCGTTCGAATTTGGCAGTGTACCTCCCTGCACTGCGGGAAGCTCTGCTTTAATCAGAGCTTCCCCAGGGTTGGCCGGCAATTATGCCAATGAGCGGCCGACGAGCGTCTCGAGGGTACCCCTGGACGCCGCAAACCGGCGTTCAACCCGCGTTTTGATAATTATCGGACGATAGAATACTATCGACAAGATGATTGGCAACTTTTCGTTTTTGCAACTCCGCGCCACGGCCTGAACAAAATTTTTCTGAACACCACGATGCCGCCAGGTCTGAACCTGATCAGTTCCAACCGGGTCGAGACCCTGCTCGCCGCGCTGGCCGGTGAACTAGGCACGAACCCGCTGAGTTCGCCGTTCATGGCCGAGTCGGTTGTCGTACCGAGTCCGGCGATGGCGCGCTGGGTGAATTTGCAACTCGCGCGCGCAAGCGGGATCGCCGCAAATATCCACTACCCGCTTCCGGCGACCTGGATCTGGGAAGCCGCGCGCGGGTTGATCGACGATCTCCCGGATCAGGATCCCCTGACTCCCGACACCGCGGCCTGGAAGATCTTCTTCATCCTGCCGCGCTTGCTCCCGCGGCACGAATTCACCCCGGTGCGCCGATATTTGCGCGAGGACCCGGATGGCATCAAACGCTGGCAATTGTCCGTAAAAGTCGCGGAGCTGTTCGACCGTTATCAATTCTACCGCCCGGACTGGATTCGGGACTGGAGCAATGGAAAGGATCGCGGCTGGCAATCGATCCTGTGGCGCGAACTGCTGCCAACGATCCAATCCAGGCACCGGGTCGACGTAATCTACGAATTGCTCAAGATCCTTAGCGGTCCGGGCCCGTTCGGAACGCTTTCCGAACGGGTCAGCCTGTTCGCGATCTCGAGCCTCCCGCCGTTGTTTGTCGATGTGATCCATGCCCTCGCGACGAAGATCCCGATCACGTTGTTCATGCACAGTCCGAGCGAACAGTACTGGGCCGATATCAGCAGCAAAAAGACGATCTCGCGAATGCGTGTCCACTCGCCCGACAAGGCGCGCTATTACGAATGCGGCAACGAGCTCCTGGCCTCCTGGGGACGCCAGGGGCAGGTCATGCAAGACTTATTGTTGAGCCGCGAAACCATGCAATCGATCACCAGCGAACGGTATCGGGAACCCGAATCGGACTCCCTGCTGCATCAACTCCAGCGGGGCATTCTGCATCTCGATGCTAAAGCCGCCCTCCCTGGCCCCGATTCTTCCGTACAGGTTCATATCTGCCACAGCCCGCTGCGGGAATGCCAGGTCCTGCACGACCAGCTACTCTCGATTCTGGACTCGGATCCCTCGCTACGGCCCGAGGACATTCTGATCATGATTCCGGAAATCGGCCGTTACGCACCCTATATCGAAGCGGTATTCGGCAACGCCGGGAACGAACTGCGGCCCTTCATCCCCTGGAACCTTTCCGATATCCCGATCGCCGAGGAACATCCGCTGGTCGCGGTGTTTTTGCAGTTACTGGGGCTTCCCGAGAGCCGCTTTACACGATCCGAGGTGCTGGCCTTGCTGGATATTCCGGAACTGGCCCGGCGCTTCGACTTCGATCCCGATGCCTCGGAACGCATTCGCGAACTGACCCGCGAAGCGCATGTCCGCTGGGGCATCGATGCGCAACACAAACGGGCATTTGATCTTCCCGAATTCGAAGAAAACACCTGGCAGCAGGCCGGCAGGCGATTCTTTGCGGGTTATGCGATTCCCGCAGCGAATATCTGGAACGGGATCGCTCCGATCGCGGCGATCGAAGGCGACAAAGCCGCAATTGTCGGGCGATTCTGGCTGCTGTTGCAGACACTGTTTGATTGCCGCGAAGAATTGATCAACCCGCGCACGGGTATCCAGTGGCAGGGTTATTTGAACGCACTGCTCGATCGTTTCTTCGCCGCGCAGGCCGACGAATCCGGCAAGATCCAACAAATCCGCGACGCGCTCGACCAGCTCCAACTGGCCGCGCTGGACGGGCTCCTGTCCAGGGAACTAGTATTGCACTGGCTCGAGTCGAGTTTGCGCGAAAAAACCTCGTCCGGACGCTATTTCTCGGGTGGCGTAACCTTCTGCGGGATGCGTCCGATGCGGAGCCTGCCGTTTCGCGTGATCTGTCTGCTCGGAATGAACGATCAGGCTTTCCCGCGCCGGGAGCAAACACCTGAATTCGATCTCATGAAACCGGACTGGAAAGCCGGCGATCCGAGCAAGGCAGACGAAGACCGGTATCTGTTGCTGGAAACGTTGCTGTGCGCGCGCGAGATCCTCTATCTAAGCTATACCGGCCGCGACCTGCGTGACAATAGCGTGCGACAGCCGTCGGTGCTGGTTCAGGAATTGCTCGATCATATCGATCGATATTCCGTTCCTTCGGGAACCTCGGCGACGAAAGCCACCGCGACACTCACGCAGGTTCATTCGATGCAGGCCTTCAGCCCGAAGAATTTCCGCGCCGGACTCCCGGCCTATGACAAGCACTGGTTTGAAATCGCGCGTGCACTGGCCGCACCGGAACCGCCGAAACCAGAAGAACGTTGGCCAGGCGTCCTGCTTCCCGCGTTACCTCTGGATTCCCGCCGGATCGAGCTGTTCCGCGTGCACAACTTTTTGCGGCATCCGGTAAAGTTCTTTTTCAACACGCGGCTCAAAATTCGCCTGGAAGACCAGGATTCGGCCGAGGACTCGGAGTCCTTTACGTTGGAGGCCCTGGAAAAATGGAATCTTAAATCCATCCTCGCGGCCGATTTTCTGCAATGCAACGAATTGGACAGCCGGGAATTGAAAGCCAGAGGACTGCTTCCGCATGGCGGCATCGGCCCTTATTCCCTGGCGCGGATCCAGAAAGAATGCCGTCCGCTGTTCGGGCATCTGGAAGAATACCGGGTTCTTGTTTCGGAGCCGCGCGCTATCGAATTGTTTTTTCCGGACGATTATTGTCTCGCGGGCAAGATCACGAACTGGTACCCGGAAAAAGGACTGCTCCATTTCACGCCGTCAAAGTTCAAGGGAACCCGTCTGCTCGCGCTTTGGCTGGATCATTTGTGCCTGTCCGCCGCCGGAGCAAACGATCGGGCGCCCAGCCGTCTTTATTGTGCGGACCAATGCTGGCAGTATGCCCCGCTACAGCCCGGCGAAGCCACGAAGATCCTGTGGAATATTCTGCGGCGGTACCTGAGCACGCTGCAAAGCCCCCCGGCGATCCTGCCCGAGGCCAGCTATGCCTGGGCTTCCTGCCATATCCGCGGCAAGGCTCCGGACGCGGGCGTCAAAGCCGCCATCGGAAAATGGGAGGGATTTCAGCTAGGAAGCATTCCAGCAGAAAAGGACGATTCCTATCTCAAAATGACGCTCAGGGACCGGTCCGCGAATCCGATCGATGATCCCGAATTCGTGCGATGTTCGCTGGAATTCTATGCCGAGGCGCTGACATTTGCGGAGCCGCTGACATGACGGGTTCTGGATTCCGATCGCTGACTCCGGAAATCATACTGAATTTTCCGCTGAGCGGCGTGCATCTGATCGAGGCGAGCGCGGGCACCGGTAAAACCTACACGATCGCGAGCCTGTTCGCGCATTATGTGCTCGAGGGTCTCGCGTGCAACCAGATTCTCGTCGTGACCTTTACCAACGCCGCGACCGAGGAGTTGCGCGGCAGAATTCGGGACCGTCTGGTTCAACTGCTGACCGGTTTGCGGAATCCTTCCGCGTCCGAAGATCCTTTGCTGGAACTGATCCGCTCGAAATATTCGGCCCCGGGCCAACAGCAACAAGCGATCGAACGCTTCAAACTCGCGGTCCGGACCATGGACGAAGCCGCGATTTTCACGATTCACGGCTTTTGCCAGCGGGTTCTTACCGACCATGCCTTCAACAGCGGCCAGGCCTACGATACCGAGCTTACGACGGATGAAAACGAGTTATGGAACCAGGCGCTGGAAGACTGGTGGCGCATAAACGCTTATCCGCTGAGCCCGGATCATTTGACTTTATTTCTGCGCGCGCTGGAATCGCTGGACGCCTTCGGCAAACTGCAACTGCCGTTGCGCGCGATTCAACCTCCCGCGCTGGTTCCCGAAGTCAGCGAAAACCTCGCGGAACTTCACCGCGAGTGGGACGGATTGAAGCCGGCCCTCGATGCGCTCGCCGCAGTCTGGAAACTCAGATCGGCGGAAATCATCCGGATCCTCGAGGGATCGAAGGCGTTAAGCCGGGCCCAGGGTTCAGCTTATTGCCGTGACTCCATGGCCGGGATGATCGAAACCATCCGCGAGTATTTCGAGTCCCCGGAACGGGCGGTAAACCCGGAAATCATTTCCTTCCTGAGCCTCGATTTGCTGGACAAACACAGCACCCCGGGCAAACGCGGCAAAGATCCCGAGCTCCGCGACCCGTTTTTTAACGATTGTCAAACCATCAGCGGGCGGATCAATGGACTCGTTTCGAAGTTTAGAATCCGGGCGCTCGGCGAGGCCAGCTCCTTCGCCAGGGGGCGGATCGAGGCCGCGAAGACCAAACTCCGGGTCATGACCTATGATGACCAGTTGAGCCGTCTCCATCAGGCGCTCGAGGACGCACGCGGCCCGGAGCTCGCGAGCCATCTCAGGAAAAATTTTCCGGTCGCGATGATCGATGAATTCCAGGACACCGACGCGGTTCAATATGGCATTTTCCGCGCGATCTATACCGGCGCGGAAGGAACCGCGCTGACCCTGATCGGGGATCCCAAACAATCGATCTACCGCTTCCGGGGCAGCGACATTTTCACCTACATGAAAGCCAGAATGGACGCCGGCAACACCGGTTTCACGCTGGAAACCAACTGGCGCTCCACGCCGAGACTGATCCAGGCGGTCAATACGATCTTCGATTTCCGGGAGGCGCCGTTCATTTATCACGAGGCCATCGCGTTTGCTCCGGTCCGGCCGGCAAAACCAGCGGTCGATCCAAACAACGGCCCGATCCCGGCCGATCCTTTTGCCGGGGTTCCGCTTACAATATGGAGAATTCCGCTCGATGAAAACGGCAAACCGCTTAATCAGGGACGTACCCGGGACCTGCTCGCCGGGGTCACGGCCTCGACGGTGTCGGCGCTTTTAAACGACCCATCCGAAGCGTCCGGACTCAAAGCCTCCGACATTGCGATACTGGTTCGCAGCAATTTCGAGGGCCGGACGGTCCAGGGCGAATTGCGCGCACGAGGCATCGCATCGGTTTCGATCACCAGGGACAATATCTATCACAGCGAGGAGGCCGGCGGTTTGGAAGCGCTGCTGGCCGCGATCGCCGAAAGCGGCAATCAACAGACGACGCGCAACGCGCTGGCCAGTACCCTGCTCGACCTGACCTATCCCGAAATGGACCGGATCTGGGCCGATGACGAGGAATGGCAGAGATGGTCGGACAGCCTCAAACATCTCGGCGAAGTTTGGCGCGAGAAAGGCTTCATGGCCATGTTCCAGCACCTGTTGGACTGCCATCGCATCGGCGCACGAATTGCGCACCGCGGCCATGCCGAACGCCGGCTGACCAATCTGATGCACCTGGCCGAATTGCTGCAGGAAGCCTCCAAGCATCACCCCGTGCCCTCGTCCCTGTTGGCCTGGCTCAACCGTCAGCGGCGCGAGCCCGGCATCCGTGAGACCGAACTCAGGCTCGAAAGCGACGAGGATCTGGTCAGGATCGTGACCATTCATTCCAGCAAGGGCCTCGAATATCCAGTGGTATTTCTGCCCTTTCTGTGGAACGCGAAGCCGGTCGCGGACGATGGCGGCAACCTGATCGAGTATCATGATCGATCCGGAAGAGCGTGGCTCGATGCGGGATCTCCACCGGATTCCAGAAATCGCGCGTATTGCCTTGCCGAAAAGGAGCGTCTGGCCGAGGATTTGCGCCTGCTCTATGTTGCGCTCACAAGAGCCAGAGTTAAAATCTATCTCGCCTGGGGACCGGTCAATTCCTCGAATCGGGACCTTTCCGCAAAAAGCGCGCTGGCCTATCTGCTGCATTCACGCCGAAACGCCGCGGACCTCGATCATGCGTCCACGGAAGGCTTTCCGGCCGGCTTCGACCTCGACGCCGATTTGCAGCGCCTGGCGCAGCGGTCCCAGGGAACGATCGAAATCCGCGAACTTCCTGGAACGGACCCTGGCCGCGCATCGGCTTCAAGAAATCCGGCCGGTCATCGAATCGAACTCTGCTCATTCACGGGGTCGATCGCGAACGACTGGCGGATTGCGAGTTTTACCGGGCTCACACGCGATGTCCATCAACCGCCGCACCACGGCAGCCACGGGGACGGTGACGACCCGATCCTGAATTTTCCGGCCGGGAGCAGCACCGGATCGTTTTTGCATCTGGTCCTCGAAAATCTGGATTTTCAGGGTCCGGTCCACACGCAGGCCGCGAAACTCTGGAAGCGCTTTGCACCGCGTTTCAACCTCGATTCGTCGACGGATTCCGGAATCCTGGCCCATTGGCTCGACAATATCCTGGCGACCCGGCTCGACGGGCACGGATTCACGCTCAAAGACCTGCGGATGGAATGGCGCCTGAACGAGCTCGAATTCGACTTCTCGCTGCGGCGCGTCGAGATTTCCGCCCTGAACCGGCTGCTCGCAGAGCACGCCCGGCGGCCTCTGGAAACCATTGAATACGACGATTTTCAGGGCGTCGTGAACGGCGTGATTGATCTGGTTTTCGTCCATGCGGGCCGTTACTATATCGCCGATTACAAGACCAATTATCTGGGCGGATCGCTCGACGACTATCACCCGGACCAATTGAAGGACGCAATTTTCGACCGGCGTTACGACCTGCAATATCTGCTTTACACTTTGGCCCTGCATCGCTACCTGAAGCAGCGGATTCCAGGGTACCGCTACAGCGAGCATTGCGGCGGAGTGTATTACCTCTTTTTACGCGGAATGCGCCTGATGGACCCGCAGTTTCGCGGGATATTCCATTGCCTGCCGGATTCGGAGATCGTCCAAGCCCTGGACGAACGGATCTTCGCCCTGCCGTCCGCGCAGACACCGCATGGCTAGCCGGCTGCGCGCGCTGATGAACGACGGTCGGCTCACGCCGCTCAGTTACTTCTTCGCCCGCTTTATCGCGGCGGAATACGGGCTCGATGAAGACAGCGTGGCGGTAGTCAGCGCGGCGCTGGTCAGCGAGCAAAACCAGCAGGGTGATACCTGCGTCGATCTGCGCAGGTTCGCGGCCAAGCCGCTGTTCGACGCGGATTCGGCCGCGCGGGGCCATTCGATCGAAGCTCCGGAATACGGCGTGTGGATATCCCTGCTTGAACCGGAGCCCTGCATCGGCGAAGCCGGAGAGTTCGCACCGCTGATTCTCGAAGCGCCGCGTCTGTATCTGGGCAGGTTCTGGCATTATGAAGACCGGGTTCGCGAATTGATCCTTGCGCGGCTTTCAAATGAGCCGAACATCGACGCAGCGCGTTTAAAGGAAGGGCTGGATAGACTCTTTCCGGCGCCCAGTGAATCCACGGAACCCGACTGGCAGAAGGCCGCCTGCGCGCTCGCAGTTTGCCGGCGCCTCGCGATTCTTTCGGGCGGCCCCGGAACCGGAAAGACGACCACGCTGGTCAAGGTGCTCGCGCTGCTGCTGGAGCAGCATCCCGGGCTGCGCATCGGGCTCGCGGCGCCCACCGGGAAAGCCGCCGCGCGCATGCTCGAATCGATCCGCGAACGGAAACAGCACATTCCGGCCGACCCTTCGATTCGCGCACGGATTCCGGACCAGGCCTCGACCTTGCACCGGTTGCTGGAATACGACGGCTACCGTTTCCGGGTCGATCGGCGCCATCCGCTGGTTCTGGACTGCCTC
>JBGTCG010000054.1:0-1833 GCA_041748915.1 Methylococcales bacterium | reverse complement strand
AGCGAAAAACAGCGGTTTTATGTCGATTCTTCGGCATTATTCTTGCCCATTTCCCCCGCCACTGCGCATTTGGGGCATCAATCGCACAGCCTCCCACGAACCCATAAATTTTCAACACGCTATTCTCGGACAGGCTCCTAGTCCCTCGATGTCATTGCGCCAATCGCGGTGAAGTTCGCACGCCACGCCGAAAACGAGAAATCCTGTAATAACGAAATCAGGCCGAACCGGTGATCTGGAAATAGACAAGCGGCTTTGTCCTTGGCAAGCGGGGTGTATTTGAATGACTTTCTCATAACCATACTCCGTTGGTTTACTGGTCTTCGTATTCTAATCCTTTTCCTGACCAGGTGCGGGTTGGGCCTTCAGGCTTGCAGCTTTAGGTTGGGCGCACAGCAGTTGAGTGATCGCTTCCAGGGCGTAGGCGTAGGCAAGAGGCGCCTGACTGCTCCGCGGCCCCGCCACGTTAAGTACCGAGACTTCGTGGTGCGCGATAAACCGGGCGGCCAGTTCGGCCGCGCGGCCAGGCGCAATTTCATCTCCATCGATCAGTTTATACGGCTTCTGGCGCCGGATGCAGTGAAGCATTGTCTGTTCGGTTCCGCCGTGCAGGATGCCGAAATAGATGATCAGCGTTGCGTCGCTGTCAATGACGTTCTGAATCGTTCGTTTACGGTACCCCCCGTTCGGCATTTCGGACAGTGGATATCGGTCTGGAATCGGCCCGTCTTCCGCGGCCCGGCCGGATGGACACCAGCCTCCGCACGGAAACCTGGCGGCAAGTGTCGCATCCAGTGCGCCCCGATCGACGCCGGACTGACCTCCTGAGACAATTTTAACGAGCGGCATGATTTTCGGTCCTAACCGGTTCAGATCACTGATCGCGAAATGGTTTCAAGACGCTATTTCACCGTTACCACGGTCACTTGCCGATCCCGCCGAAGAACATTGATTCCCACGGCCGTCTCGTGCCGAATAAGGGAGAGGTCAATGCTCACCTCGGCCACGCGCAGTCCGAAAATATGCACTTCGGACAGAAAACGGGGCAGGTAAGAGTTGGAGAACAGGATCTTTTTCTGGGGGCTGTCCACTCTGAGACCCAGGCAAGCCTGGAGCAGGAGCAATACGGCGCCCGATGCCCATGTTTGCGGCGAGCATGACACCGGATAGCGCGTCGGGCTTTCGCCGGGCCGCCGGGTAAAACCGCAGAACAGCTCGGGAAGCCGGTGCAGGTCGAAAAAAGCGCTGGTATCGAACAGTCCGGCAAGGTATTCGGATTAACACCCAACGTTCGCGCTTTTTGTGTAATCGGCTGATCCGATTCGATCGCTAATTTGACCGATGATTTTCTGAATTCTGTTGAAAAAGTTTTTGGTTTCTCTTGACTTATTTCGGACACCCCTTTTTTTCTGTCTATTTTACGTCGAGTTGTGTGTCCGGCTTAGTGTGGCCACTTCAATCTCGCATCCCGCTTAACATGCGTCATTCTGCAATCTGTTCCAACACCCTTCCACCGGCCCGGAAGGCGTAAATACAGTTTGCTTGATTGTTCCGTAATCGAGCGATACTTCCTCGATCAGAACATTTTTTTTAACATTTTGCACGCTTTTCACTATCGCGCCCATTACCACAACATCCGTAAGCTCGTAGCTCGTGAGTACAGTCGTTCCGGACGGTTCAAAGAGGTCGATGCTAGGCTGTCGAAATACCCCCTTTATCCCGCTTGGAAAGTTCCCGGATTTTGGATATTACCCAAAAAAGCCTGACGCTTTTTTCGCACGGTATAAGGAATGTTTTTTTGTTCCCATTCTTCCAAATCGTTGTGACCGGCTC
>JBGTCG010000053.1:0-4074 GCA_041748915.1 Methylococcales bacterium | reverse complement strand
ATTTAATATCATCGGCCGGTTCCGTTGAAAGCAAGATTGCCGAACCTGAACCGGATCCTTCGCCGGATCTTTCCGTTGAAACGAAGGTTGCGGCGGTGTCGTTGCGGCTGCCGGTTGCGTTGGCGGATTGCGGCAAGGCCTGTGCCGGCGCGCATGGCATCTCGTTGAACGGATTGATAGCGGTTGCGTTGAGCGAATACCTGCGCGAACGCGGGCATTTCAATTAACAACTGAACAGCGTCTAACGGTCGACGTGAGGCGGGACCAGCGGCGGAACGCCGTTGGGCCTCGCCTCGACGGAGGGGTTAGGCGTCTGCGTTTGTTCCAAAGGTTAGCTTCCCCGCTTTCGAGCAGTGACTTCAATCTCTATCTTCATGCGTGGATCGGCCAAGCCTGCGGAGATCATCATCGCGGCCGGCCGAACGTTGCCAAAGTACTCGCGCAATACAGGCCAACACTCGGGAAACTCGGCTGCGTTCGGTAGCACGTACGTGACGCGGACGACGTCCGAGAACTTGGTGCCCGCTTCAGTCAGGGCGGCTTCGATGTTCTTCAGACACTGCTCTGTCTGTTCGATCAGTCCGTCGGAGACGGTCATCGTCTTGTAGTCGAACCCTGTTGTCCCAGAAACGAAGACCCATTCACCGTCTACTACCGCTCTGGAGTAGCCGATATCGTGCTCGAACGTGGAACCTGAACTGATCAATCGACGGGTCATTATGGGGCCGCGTTGTGGTGTGCCGCTGATTCTCGCGCAGGTCGCATTTTCAGACGCCTAACGATCAAGGTGAGGGACGCCGCGCTTTTTGCGGCGTCCCTCACCTAATGACATGGACTCCCCCTACTCCTGCGGCATCGGATGTGCCAGACTGGAGTTTTTATCACCAATCACAGGGAGGGGGGCAGATGAAGATTACAACAATTGGGCTGGATATTGCCAAGAACGTGTTTCAAATTCACGGCGTGGACGAGCAGGGCAAGGTGGTGCTGCGCAAGACGCTGAAACGGGACAAGGTTGCGGAGTTTTTCGCCCAGTTGCCGGCTTGTCTGATCGGGATCGAGGCGTGTGGCAGTGCGCATCACTGGGGCCGGACCCTGAGCCAGTTCGGTCATACGGTGCGGGGGCAATGGCCGGCCAGTTCGTGGCGCCGTACCGCAAGAATGGTAAGAACGATGGCAACGACGCGGAAGCCATCTGCGAAGCGGTGGGAAGACCCAACATGCGGTTTGTGCCGGTCAAGAGCGAAGAACAGCAGGCGATCATGATGGTGCATCGCGCCCGCAGTCTGGTCATCGAGAACCGCACGGCGCAGGGGCAAATCAGATTCGCGGCTTGTTGGCCGAATTCGGTATCGTGGTGGCGCAGGGCATCGAGAAGCTGCGCGGTCAATTACCGGACATTTTGGAAGATGCCGAGAACGGCCTGCCGGCCCTGGCGCGGGAGACCCTGGCCGAGTTGCTGGAGCAATGGCGTTATCTGGATAAACGGGTCGCACATTACGACCGGCAGATCGCGCAATTGGCGGCGTCGAGTGAGCCGGTCCGGCGTTTGATGGAAGTCGAAGGAATCGGACCGCTCACGGCCACCGCGGTGGTGGCGAGCGTCGGGGATGCCAGGGTCTTCGAGAGTGGCCGGCAGTTTGCGGCCTGGTTAGGCATGGTGCCGAGACAGCATTCGAGCGGCGGCAAGTTCCGCTTGGGTGCGATTACCAAGCGCGGCGACGCGTACTTGCGGCGGCTGTTGATTCACGGAGCCCGCAGCGTACTCGCCACCATTGGGCGACGCGCGGACGCGAAGAGCCACTGGGCGAAAAGTGTTCAGGAACGCCGGGGTGCGAATGTGGCGGCGGTTGCCCTGGCGGCCAAACATGCCCGGATTATCTGGGCGATGCTGTCTAAGGGCGAAGTGTATCGGGCGGCCTAAGCCGCGCAACATCGGAGGGTTGAGTCGTGAGTAGAGAGTCGATAGGAAAGGAGCGCTTCGCGCGTTTTATTTGAATGAGTAGATAGTGGATCGATGAAACGGAGGATATTCCTACCCAAGATTGCCTGAGCGAACACGCGGATGGAAACAGGTCAGACCGTCGCCGGGAGAATCCGATAACGACGAAGGCTGAAAAAGCCGTTGAGTTAATGGGAACCTGGCGAGCGAATGTCATCGGGGCCAGCGCCAAAGGCGCACCAACAGGCCGGATATATTGTTGCAGTCTGTCTTTCTTGTTTTCAGATGCGAAAAAGCTCTTGCATAACGGGGGAGTCCATATATGATCGTTAGGCGCGGGATCTGGCAGGGACATGGACTCCCTTTTCCGCCGCATGGCTCTAGCGCTCCGTCGCGCCTGTGGTTTGGCCAGAGCAAAGCCCATCTCTGTCGGGAAATTCGACTCTGACCCCTGACAAACCCCTGACCCCGATTTTCTACTGCTTGGTAGCAAGACCATCCCCTTTCGGGTCGCCATCCCCCGCCTTGACCAGGCCAAGTGCTCCACGGCCTACAAAATTGAAGGCATGGGTGACGATCGGATAGAGGCCGTCTTCGGCCGTGGTAAACTCGATAATTGCTCCTTGCGCCGGCGCTAGATCAACCGCCTGAGCACCATAGTGCCCACGGTTATGCGGTGTAAGGAAAACCCCTTCTTTGATCACGGTATCGAAGATGGTGCCAACGATGTGGAACGAGCTATCGACGCTGGGGCCGGTGTTCAGCACAAAGAGCCGTACCCTTTTACCGGTGTCGACCTGAAGCGGATGGTCCTTGTATTGATTGGCCACACCATTGAAGACGACGAAGTCAGGAGCAGGCGCGCCGGCAGCGGCTTTGGCAAGGTCAGTGGGTTGTCCCTGGGGTCCGAGATACCACTCGCTCTGGACCAGGGCAAACTCGTGATCTGCCTTGGGCAGTCCCTCCTTGGGTTCGACGATGACCATGCCGTACAGCCCATTGGCGATGTGATGCAGGGCTGGATTGCTGCCACAGTGGTACATCCAGACCCCGGCATAATCCGCATGCCATTCATAGAGCTTCTCCTCGCCGGGGTTGATCGTGGTCATTTGGTCGTTCCAGGCTGTCTGACTCGCATGGAAATCGACTGAGTGTCCCAATTTATTTGTGGCTGGGTTCTTGAGGTGGACACGGATGGTATCCCCGACCCGCACCCGGATGACCGGCCCCGGCACCGTGCCGTTGTAGGTCCAGACGTTCTGGACGAAACCCTTGGCCACCGTCATCATCTTCTCTTGGACCACGAGATCAATGTCGTGGACCTTGCCGGGGAGCGCCTCCGGGGCATTAGCCTCGTAGGGCCTGTAGGGCGGCGCCTTGGGATCAGGCGCAACCGTAGTCGCCGCCGGGCCGCTATGATCGTCGGCGTTGTTTTTCTTCGTCCTATTGCCGGCAACCATAATTTCGCCCTTCATGCCCGACTGTGAATGGCCGGGCACCGAGCAAATGAAGCCAATTCCATCTTCTGGCACTTCGACTTCTCCCACGGCAGTGGTGCCTGCGCTAGCTGAAATCTTGGTGCCATCCGGGAAGGTAATATCGTGCGGTAGTGTGCCGGCATTAACGAGTTTGACGGCATAGCGACCCGACCTGGCGACGGTCACAGCATTCGGCTGGTAGGCCAAATCAACGGCGAGTATCTCCAGGGTCTTGAGAACGTCCTTAGGGGCCGCAGCCGCAGGTCGTACAGCCTGGGCAGGATCGCCGCCATTAGGTTGCGTTGATGCACAACCTGCCAAGCTGAGTGATAAAATTAGGACGGCAAATGATGAAGTTGAATAAGTTGAATATAGGTTTTTCATAACTTGCTCCATTTATTGCTAGGCATGGGATCGCCTACGGTCTTGGTGTTGCGAGCACCTAACGCTGCCCATCAGCCGCGCCGCTGTTTGGCGTCGGCTGGATGGGCTGGTTAGGCCAATGCATTATTGCAAGACCAGACCGTTCGCAGTAACCGCAGTAAATCTAGCGGGTTGAAGTCCCGTCCGGGGAATTGTCCGTACGCCCCGGTAGCATGAGGAAGCGGCGTCGTGGTAACGCGGGGTCGTAAGTTTCCAAACAGCAAGAGAGCA
>JBGTCG010000052.1:0-22521 GCA_041748915.1 Methylococcales bacterium | reverse complement strand
GCACTTCAGGATGCGCGATCATCCCTGCGGCCTACAGGATTCTCTGTCTACGCTTGCCCCATACTCTTGTTCGCAAGTTACCTCGCTCCGCAATGCGACCAACACTCGATACCGGTGGGTGGCTAACCCTTTCCCGACGGGGACTTCCACCCCGCAAGAGACGCCGAGCTTTGCTCGGCGCGACAACGTTGAGCGAAGGTTCCAATAAACCTGATATAATAACAAGTTGTTTTTTATGGTTTCCGAAAAGGACTTCATAGCCGTCATTTACTAGTTTGGTCTTGAATAAATTGTCTGTTCAAAAAGTCAGAAACATCGCCATTATCGCACACGTCGATCACGGGAAAACGACCTTGGTCGATCAACTGCTGCAACAATCCGGAACATTTTCAGGTCGCGGAAAACCGGCCGAAAGAATCATGGACTCGAATCAGCTGGAAATAGAGCGTGGAATTACCATCCTCGCGAAAAATACCGCCATTCAATGGGATGGTTATTCAATCAATATCGTGGACACGCCCGGTCATGCCGATTTCGGCGGTGAGGTGGAGCGAGTTTTGTCCATGGTGGATTCGGTATTGCTGCTCGTGGATGCGGTTGACGGTCCGATGCCGCAGACGCGTTTTGTGACCCAGAAAGCCTTTGATCTAGGATTGAATCCTATCGTCGTCGTGAACAAGGTAGACCGTCCCGGCGCGCGACCGGAATGGGTAGTCGATCAGACCTTCGAACTGTTCGATCGCCTGGGAGGCACCGAGGAACAATTGGATTTCCCGATCGTTTACGCTTCGGCATTAAACGGCTATGCCGGTTACCGCCCGAATATCCGGAACGGGGATATGCGGCCGTTGTTTGAAACGATTCGCGACAAGGTACCCGCACCCGACGTCGATCGGGAAGGTCCGTTCCAGATGCAGGTCAGCAGCCTCGATTACAACTCCTATGTCGGGGTGATCGGCATCGGCCGGATAACCCGGGGTTGGATACGAAAAAATTCAGCAATCACCGTCGTCGATCGTGAGGGTAATCAGCGCGGCGCGAAAATTTTGCAGATGTTCGGTTTTCACGGCCTTGAGCGGATTGAATTGGAAACAGCCGAGGCCGGTGATATCATCGCGTTTACCGGAATCGACAAGGTTCAGATATCGGACACATTATGCATCCCGTCCGCGGTCGAGCCATTACCCCCGCTGTCGGTCGATGAACCCACGATCAGCATGATGTTCCAGGTGAATAAGTCTCCATTCGCGGGCCGCGACGGAAAATTTGTTACCTCCCGGAAGATTCGTGAACGACTGTTTCAGGAATTGCAGCATAATGTCGCGTTACGCGTCGAAGAGACGGAGGATCCCGACCGCTTCAAGGTTTCCGGCCGCGGCGAATTGCATCTGTCTATTTTAATTGAAAATATGCGCCGGGAAGGCTACGAATTGGGAATTTCCCGGCCAGAAGTAATCATCAGGGAAATCGATGGCTACCGTTGCGAGCCCTATGAAAGCGTGACCGTCGAGATTGACGATGAACACCAGGGTGCGGTAATGGAAAAGCTCGGCGAACGACGAGCCGATCTTCAGAATATGGTTCCGGACGGAAAGGGCCGGGTCCGGCTCGACTATGTCATGCCGTCGCGTGGTCTGATCGGCTTCCAGACCGAATTTATGACCGCAACGTCGGGCACCGGCTTGATCTATCATGTGTTTGACCATTACGGCCCTTGTAGTTCCGGGGAAATCGGGCAGCGGATAAACGGGGTCCTGATCTCAAATATCCGCGGTAAAATCCTGGCCTTTGCGCTGTTCAATCTGCAGGAACGCGGGCGTCTATTGGTACAGCCGGGCGACGCGGTTTACGAAGGAATGATCGTGGGCATTCATTCGCGGTCCAACGACCTCGTTGTCAATCCGACCAAAGCCAAGCAATTGACCAATATCCGCGCGGCCGGAAATGATGAAAATCTGATTCTGACCGCGGTTCAGACCTTCAGTCTGGAGCAAGCGCTGGAATTCATTGACGATGACGAATTGGTGGAAGTTACTCCCAAATCGATCCGCATCCGCAAGAAATTATTGCTCGAGCACGAACGGAAACGGGCCATGCGCTCGGCAATTGGCTGATACGGGTATCCCGCTGGCTATCGATTCGCCGGGAACCTTAATTACAATGGTCATGAGCAATCGCAAAGCGGAAGTTGAACGGAATACCTTGGAGACTCAAATCAAGGTTGGTATAGATCTCGATGGATCCGGAACTACCTCGTTCGATACCGGACTGCCTTTTCTGGAACATATGATGGACCAGATCGCCCGACACGGAATGCTGGATATCGAAATCCGCGCCAAGGGCGATTTGTATGTCGACCCTCACCATACGGTCGAAGATATCGGCATCACTCTGGGGCAGGCGGTCTTTCAGGCGATAGGCGACAAGAAGGGTATTCTGCGGTATGGCCACGCCTATGTTCCGCTGGACGAGGCGTTATCTCGTGTGGTGATTGATTTTTCCGGCCGGCCCGGTATATCGTATGACGTGGATTTTCCGAGAGCACGTATCGGCGAATTCGATGTCGATTTGTTTCTGGAGTTTTTCAAGGGATTCGTAAATCACGCCAAAGTGACTCTGCATATAGACACCCTGAAAGGATCCAATGCGCACCACGTTGCGGAAACGATTTTCAAAGCCTTCGGGCGGGCGATGCGAATGGCTTGCAGTCTGGATCCGGCCATGCGGGAAATCGTTCCATCAACGAAAGGTATTTTGTAATTTATCGAGTGAAGCGCTGCATCCGATTACCTGAACTTCAGGCCGCGGATCGAACCAACGATTCCTTCTGAATATTGGCTGCACATCTCGCGGATCCATCGATCGAAGCGGAACTTTCAAAAAGCGTTTCAGCTTTCTTATGGCTTCTGTTGCAGTTATTGACTATGGGATGGGCAATCTTCACTCGATCGCCAAGGCCCTTCAATTCGTTGCGCCGGAAAGTGCGATTCAGGTTACCGGGGATCCGGACGTGATCCTGAGCGCGGACCGGGTAGTGTTTCCCGGGGTAGGCGCGATCCGCGATTGCATGGCGCAACTTGCCCAACGCGACCTGCTCGACGCGATCAAATATATCTCTAAAAACAAACCTTTTCTGGGAATTTGTCTCGGCCTTCAAGCGCTTTTCGAATTCAGTGAGGAGTCCGGCGATGTCGAGTGCCTTGGACTCTTTCAGGGCCGCGTAATCCGATTCGCGAGCACGCCGGAAACCAATGGACGCGCGCGCAAGATCCCGCACATGGGTTGGAATAACGTGCTGCAAACGCGTAGCCACCCGATGTGGTCCGGAATTCCTCAAAACAGCCGATTCTACTTCGTGCATAGTTATTACGCCGACCCGGCCGACACGACCTGTATCGCGGCGACCGCCGATTATCCGGAGCCGTTTACCTGCGGCCTGGCGAGGGACAATGTCTTTGCGGTTCAATTTCATCCCGAGAAGAGCCAGGCGATGGGTTTGAAGTTATTGCAGAACTTTACCGACTGGGAAGGCACTCCCTGACCTCGAAACGCGAGTAGCAAATAATTCCGAGAGTTGAACCATGTTATTAATACCGGCTATCGATTTAAAGCAAGGAAAATGTGTAAGATTGCGTCAAGGACGCATGGATGACGACACGGTATTTTCAGAAGATCCTGTCGCGATGGCGAGGCGCTGGGTCCAGGCCGGGGCCAAACGCCTGCATCTGGTGGATCTTGACGGAGCAATGGCCGGGAAACCCAGAAACGCGGAGATCATCCATGCGATTACCGAAGCCTATCCGGAAGTTCCGGTCCAGGTCGGGGGCGGAATCCGGGATGAAGATACGATTCAGGAATACTTGAACGCCGGGGTCCGTTACGTAATCATCGGTACCAAAGCCGTTTCTGAACCACATTTCGTGAGCGATATCGGCGCTGAATTTCCAGGACATATCATTATCGGGCTCGACGCCCGGGACGGAAAAGTCGCAATCGACGGCTGGTCCAAGTTGTCACGGCATGACGTGATCGACCTGGCGCAAAAATTCGAGGATGACGGGGTTGAAGCAATTATTTACACCGACATCTCCAGGGATGGTATGATGGGAGGAGTTAATTTTGAAGCCACGGCCAGGCTTGCGAGGGCGATCCACATTCCGGTGATTGCGTCCGGTGGCATCCGCAATCTGGACGATATCCGGGCCTTGGGACGCGCGGTTGAAGACGGCGTAATCGGAGCCATTACCGGCCGCGCGATTTACGAAGGGACTCTGGACTTTCCGGAAGCTGCAAAGCTGGCCGATTCGTTCCAGTCGGCGATTTAACCGGATTCTCGGCGGGACAAGATATTGTGAGCCTTGCCAAACGGATCATTCCGTGCCTCGATGTGGACAACGGACGCGTCGTGAAAGGGATGAAGTTTGTCGATATCCGCGATGCCGGAGACCCGGTCGAGGTGGCGCGCCGATACGACCGGGAAGGCGCGGATGAGATTACCTTTCTCGATATTACGGCCAGTTCCGAAAAACGCGATACGATGGTCCATGTGGTGGAGAAGGTTGCGGGTGAAGTGTTCATTCCGTTGACCGTGGGCGGGGGACTTCGAAGCCTCGAAGACATCCGGCGAATGCTGAACGCCGGCGCCGACAAAGTGGGTATCAATACGGCCGCGGTATTTAATCCGGACTTCGTCCGGCAGGCCTCTGAACATTTCGGCTCCCAGTGTATCGTCGTCGCAATCGACGCGAAACGGGCAGGCGATGGCTCGGAACCTCTGCACTGGGAAATTTTTACCCACGGCGGCCGAAAAGCGACCGGGCTTGATGCGGTCGAATGGGCAATAAAAATGGTTTCCTGCGGCGCCGGAGAAATTCTGCTCACCAGCATGGACCGGGACGGCACGCGCGAGGGTTTCGACCTGGAATTGACCCGAGCGATCAGTGACGCGGTCCCGGTACCGGTAATTGCGTCCGGAGGGGTCGGTAATCTGGACCATCTTGCGGACGGCATTCTCAAGGGCAAGGCGGACGCCGTGCTGGCCGCCAGTATCTTTCACTTCGGCGAATACAGCATTCAAGAAGCCAAGCAATCCATGCAAAGCAAAGGGATTGAGGTGCGTCTCTGATGAACGCGTGCTGGCTCGATGAAATTCGCTGGACCGCCGAAGGGTTGGTGCCGGTGATCACGCAGGAAGCCGGGAGCGGCCAGGTATTGATGGTTGCCTGGATGAACCGGAAGGCTTTGGAATTGACGGTTCAAGAAGGGTTTGCAGTGTATTGGTCCCGCTCCAGAAAACGGCTTTGGAGAAAGGGTGAGGATTCCGGGCATCGGCAAAAGGTACGGGAACTTCGCATGGACTGCGATGAAGACGTATTATTGATTCGGGTCGAACAGATCGGCGGGATCGCGTGCCATACCGGCCGCCATCACTGTTTTTACAGAGAATTGCACGACGGCGAGTGGCGAACCGTCGACCCCGTCATCGAAAGTTCGGAAACCATTTACGGGCGTGAGCCATGAATCGGGTATTGGACGAGCTTGCCGAGGTTCTGGAGCAGCGTAAACTGGCCGACCCGGATAGTTCCTATGTTGCCGGTTTATATGCGAAGGGACTGGACAGCATACTCAAAAAAATCGGCGAGGAAGCGACCGAAACGGTGATAGCGGCCAAGCACGGAGACCGCGATCAGATCATCTACGAGACCGCGGATCTGTGGTTTCACACGCTGGTGTTGCTGGCTCATCAGGGTCTGGGACCGAACGATGTTCTGAATGAACTTGGCCGGCGATTCGGTCTGTCCGGCCTGGAAGAAAAAGCTGCCAGAAATCAATAAAAGCGTTTTTTCTGCGGAAGCGCTAAACTACTGGTTGCAAGCGATTGTCTGATTTGAATAACCACCCGTTTTGATTTCATTTTAATGAAAGTGGAGTAAATTTATGGGATTCAGTATATGGAAGTTACTCATTGTCCTGGCGATCATCCTGCTATTGTTCGGTACCAAACGATTGCGTAATCTGGGCTCCGACCTGGGTGATGCGATCAAAGGTTTCCGGAATGCGATTAACGACGGCGAAAATGATGACCCGAGAAATCCCGGCGAGCGTAAACATGACTCCGGCGATACGATCGACGTTGAAGTTACTTCGAGTGAGAAGGATAAAGTCTAACGATGGTCCTGCGCAATATGGCGCCGTGATTCGAACTGAGGACGGGACAAGCGATGTTTGAGGTCGGTTTCTGGGAATTGGTTCTGGTCGGTGTGGTTGGGCTGATTGTGATCGGCCCCGAACGCCTGCCCGGGGTCGTTCGGGTCATGGGCTTCTGGCTCGGCAAAGCGCGCCGAACCATTGCAACGGTCAAGCAGGAAATCAGGGACGAACTGTATGCGGAGGATCTGCGCCGGACCATCAGTAAAAATTTACCCGAGGACGAACTTCGGAGTTTGATTCACGAAACGTCCGAGATTTTGAATGAGACTGTAAACATCGATGCGGTTCGAAGTTCGGGTTCGTCCGCAAAAGCCGAATCGAATAATAAACCTCCTCGACCGGACTGATCGGCCGATGGGGAAATCCGAGAGCGCTCCTCCCGATACGGACGTTGAACAGCCGCTGATCTCCCATCTTGTCGAACTCCGATCACGCCTGCTAAAGATGATCGTCGGAGTAGTTTTGGTATTTCTGGGTTTAACGCCCTACGCCAATGAAATCTATACCTACCTCGCGGGTCCTCTGGCTGCCCATCTGCCGGCCAACGCGTCGATGATTGCAATTGATGTCGCTTCCCCCTTTTTTACGCCGTTCAAACTGGTATTGGTGCTTTCGATCTGCTTATCGGTTCCTCTGATTCTTTACCAGATCTGGGCGTTTATCGCTCCCGGATTGTATCGTCACGAGAAAAAATGGATTTTGCCCCTGTTGCTGGCCAGTACCTTGTTATTTTATCTTGGAATGGCTTTTGCTTATTTCGTCGTATTCCCGCTAGTTTTCGGCTTTTTAACCGCTGCCGCTCCGGAAGGCGTGGAAGTCATGACGGATATCTCCAGATATCTGGACTTCGTGCTGGCTCTGTTTCTCGCATTCGGCGTAGCATTCGAAGTGCCGATCGCGACTATCCTGCTGGTTGTGACCGGGCTCGTGACCCCGAAATCATTAACCCAAAAAAGACCGTATGTAATTGTCGGCGCCTTCGTAATCGGAATGTTTCTGACGCCGCCGGACGTAATTTCGCAGACTTTGCTCGCGGTGCCGATGTGGATGCTGTTCGAATTGGGACTACTTTTTTCGCGCTTGTTCGTTCCACGATCTGTTTACCGGAACCAGGCGATTACTGACCAATCGGACCGCGATGAATAATGATCCTCCGCTTTGAATCGCGGGAGTCCGGATCACGCATCGTTTAACGAATTTTTGTTCGGAATGACCATATACTAATCCGTGCGGATGAACGCTAGGATGCCCTCTAATTAAAGGTCACCCGCGCGGATGAGAATGGAGCCATCCTCTTCAAAACGCTCGTCTTCGATCAGCTTTCGCGCGGCTTGTTGTATAGCCATTCGATGCTGCACTACGGAGCGCATCGGCTCGTCCTTCGATGCACCGAATTTGTCCCGCAAGATCTTTAAGGAGATTCTGCAAAGTACTCGCTTCTTGCCGACGTTCGCCGCAACGGTCGCTACTTTGGTCGCAGTATTCCAGCACTCCAGTTTAGGAAAAGTGATCACCGTCCCGCCAGAGGAGTACATTCGATTGTAGGTCAACTGCATGCCGCGGCCACTTCGCGGGCGGAACTTAAACCAATTGCGCAATGTCTATGCATGCGAAACACTCTCACCGTAAAAAAGCGCCAATGCCGGGCACAACAAAAATTATCGGATGCGGAGGGCCGTTCCGAGGTCGCTGAGTGGCGTATCTCCGCCATTCTCTTCCTGCGGAAATACGGGCCGGCAACGCGTATTGTAGTCCCGCCGTGGGTTACGGTTCAGTATACGCTAATCACGGCATAACCGGTGGTTTATTTTGCGGAATCGGGCGTTCCGGCAACCGGAGACCTTAATAAAACCTGCAAGAATCAGTAGACAATCCAGCAAATCTAGCGTACACTGATTCCAGTTTGTCGCGGCGCAAGAACGGTCTTCGCCACGAGGATACGGTATCCCAATTCACAGTTAAGGCCTCCAGGCATCTGCTAGTTTCGTTTCCGCCTCCTCTTGTCAAACCACATATGGTGCGGCCCATGGCTTCTCCAGTGGTGACTCCAACTCAAATGGACCACGCCAAAAACCGATGCCGTGTTGTCGCGGCGGGCCAGTGGCCAGGAAAACAAGATGGCTTTTGCTTCTCTCGGGCTTTCCAACGCTCTTTTGCGCGTCGTCGCCGAACAACGATATACGCGCCCAACCCCTATTCAATCCCACGCCATCCCGGCCATACTGAGCGGCCGCGATTTATTGGCCGCGGCTCAGACCGGCACCGGCAAGACGGCCGCTTTTACTCTGCCGCTGCTTCAACGCCTGGACGATAACACCCGGACTAAGAACCAGCCGCAATCCGGCCGCGCACCCCGTGCATTGGTGCTAGTACCGACTCGCGAACTTGCCGCGCAGCTGGGCGCAAGCGCAGAAATTTACGGCCGGCACACGAATGCCCGAGCGGCGGTCGTGTTCGGCGGTGTCGGCCTGCAGCCGCAGGCGGATGCTCTTCGCCGCGGAATCGATCTCTTGATTGCAACCCCCGGACGGTTGCTGGACCTCGTAGGTCAGCGCCGGGCTGATCTCTCTAAGATCGATTTTCTAGTACTGGATGAAGCCGACCGGATGCTCGACCTCGGTTTTATTCATGACCTTCGGCGAATACTGCGATTGTTGCCAAAAGCCCGCCAAAACCTGCTTTTTTCTGCAACATTCTCGGACGATATCAGAGAATTAGCGGCAAAACTTCTGCGTAACCCTCTGTGTATTGATGTTGCGCCGCGTAACGCACCGGCGGAGCTGGTCAATCAAAGTGTTTACCATATCCCGAAGGCCGGAAAGCAACTACTGCTTGCGCACTTACTGAGACAGGGACACTGGGGGCAAACGCTCATATTCACGCGAACCAAGCACGGCGCAAACCGGCTTGCGGAGCAACTGGGCCGGCACGGTTTACAAGTCGCCGTGATCCATGGCAACAAGAGCCAAAATCAACGAACCCAGGCCCTTAGTGACTTCAAAGGGAAACGGGTTCAGGCGCTGATTGCCACCGACATCGCTTCACGCGGCCTCGACATCCACCAACTGCCGCATGTCGTGAATTACGAGCTGCCAGATATTGCCGCCGATTACGTACACCGCATTGGCCGTACCGGCCGCGCTGGCGCGTCCGGCGAAGCGATATCGCTGGTCGGCACCGATGAGGCTTTGAAATTGGGCAGCATTGAGCGCCTGCTCGGCCGGGAATTGCCGGTCTATCCGATGCCCGCGGACATTCTATCCGTTATCACGACAAAGCCAACCGTTGTCAGTACCCCTCAACCTCGCGGACTGTCGAACGCAAGGCGGCAAACCGCGGTAGTTTCGCAACGCCGCCGTGCGTCCTAGCGCGCAGCCGATGGTTTTACCAGAGGAAAGACATTATGTTACGAATCTATGCTGGCAATCTGCCGGCCGACCTCACTGAAAAAGAGTTCACCGACCTGTTCGCCGAGCACGGACGAGTGCGCTCGATCGAACTAGCGCTTGACCTTTTTAGCGGCCGATGCCGTGGTTTCGGCTTCATCGAAATGGAAGGGCACGAAGCCCGAGCCGCAATCAGCGCCCTGAACGGACGCACCCTGCGTGGCAACTGTCTTCGCGTCAACGAGGAACGTCCACGCAAGGGGAGCAGCCGCAAAGGGCGCCGTTAGATATGATCCGGGAATCGGAGATTATCTTTTTTATATTATTCTCGTTTAGGAGATTTTCATGTCCAAGAAAGTATACGTTGGAAAACTAAGCTACAGCGTAGGCAACCGCGAACTCGAAGAAATGTTCGCTCCCTATGGCACGGTAAAGTCGGCAAATGTAATTATGGATCGCCAGACCGGGCGATCCAAAGGCTTCGGTTTCGTCGAAATGAGCACTGAGCAGGAGGCGCGGACCGCCATTTCCGCGCTGCATGGCAAAAATTCCGGCGGGCAAAGTTTAACCGTCAACGAGGCGCGCCCGCGCGAAGAACGGTCGGGGGGCGAACGGTCGGGGGGCGGAGGCGATCATTTTGGCGGCCGCCGCCGGTATTAAAGTTAAGGCGTGCACTGGCCGGCGTCGACGCCCGATACTGATGGCGGGGAGGAATTGGTTAGCTCCGCGAAATGGCGATTCAATTCCAATTCTAAGGAAATGAAGAGCTGGGGCTTGCCCGCAATTTGATTAGTTTGGCAGGCTCCTTTCAACCGGATTCAAAAGGACGTGGTGAGAGGGTTGGACTGCCGCTTTTTCAGCATGCATAGAATAACCAGCGTGCTGCAGCCGGCAAGCAGATGTTTGATAGCATGGCCGCTGCACCCGATCCATCTCCAGGTTTCGTGATCGTTCGCCTCGAATATTTTTGCCGCGATATAGCTAATCAGCGCATAGAACAAATAGTGTTCCGAATTGAACCTCCGGGGCATAAGCAGAATGACCAATGGCAGTGCAACCAGCGGAAAAAATTGGATGAATCCGTAAAATCTGAGATCATCGCTGTACTGCCAATAGATGACACTCACGATTCCTGCAAGAACCAGTGGAATTAATACAAAATCTTCCACTTCGAGGCCGGTCTGTTCACTGAACAATGCACTGAATAAAGCCGTAAATGCCATTGTCATCGGAATTCGATCCCAAACCAGGGTCGCATCGTTCGGATTCCAGTGGTAGACAGTAGATCCCACCGCTAGCAAGGCGATCCCGAGAAAGAACAGCCGCCATGACCGCGGTGCGTATAATTGCGGGAACCTGGAACAATAAAACAAGCCATATAGGCCGACGATTGCGAACGGAACGTTGGTAATTACATTCAGCGTATTTGGAATATTCGACGTTTCCAATGCGGTCGGCGCAAAATCATGGTAGGCGGGATCCTGCGGGATCGGGGATATAAAGCCGAATACAACGATGATGCAGGCGATTAGAAGTACGCTTAATATTACCAGCGTAAGCCTGAGCCGGTCGGATGGCGTAGCAGGGCGCACTTCTACCTGCTTGCCATCCCAAGCAGCCGTAACTTTGGCAAAATCAGCCGTTTCACGTAATGCGCCGGAAAATCCCGGGGAGTATCCACAGACCGAGTAAGCCCGTCACGATACCCAATTGAACGAGCAGCACATTGGCCCGGTAATTCACGAGACTGATTCCTATACCGTATACAATCGCCGCCCCGACGATAAATATCCAATTCAACCAGTTTACTGCGGCGAAAACTTTCCCCTTCTCGCTGCGCGGGGGCCTGGCCTGGATGAATGCCAATAGAGGGACGGAAAAGAAACCCGCCGCCGAGCCCAGCAAAAAGAGAATCAAGTAGCTCGCATATTGCACCGCGGGCGATGCTTTGGGAATGATTTGGGCTGCGTTCTGTACCGCCTCGGGTGCATTCTTGAGTTGGTTCAACAGTTCAATTTCACTGGAACCCGGCGCATGCACCGGAATGAAGTATACGCTAATCAAACTGGAGACCAAAAGGACCAGTCCCGGGATGATCAACCCGAGACGGACCTTTCCGCGGGACAGCTTGCCCACGACGACGCTTCCCGCGGCGATTCCGATCGAGGTCATCGCGACCATCAGGCTGGTTTCGAAATTGTTCAGCCCCAATTGAAGCCGGCCGAACGCGTTGATTGCGGTAAGTGCAACGCCGCCCACGAACCAGAACCAGGAATAGGCGACCATGACACGAACCATCAAGGCGTCCTTACGAACGATGTCGATCAGGGTCGGAATCACGCTGGTCATAGAAGCGAACGTGATGCGCCGTGCGGGCGCCGCGGCCGGATGGCGGGTAATTCCGTAGGAGGTCAAAGTTCCCAATACCGCAATGCTGACCGTAATCCAACCGGCTAGATAGATCCGGTCTGCAAATAAATCGGCGAGTAGTCCCGCCAGCGCAACACCAAAGATAATCGCCAGAAAAGTCGTCATTTGAGTTATGCCGGTGGCCGGCGCAAGATCGCCATCGTTGACCAGTTCCGGTATTCCACCGTATTTAGGGGGACCGAAAAACGCGCTTTGCGCCCCGAGCGCAAAACAGACGATTGCGAGCAGCCACAGATAAAAAGGGGCTTCGGCGGACCCCGGCGTTCCAGGACCCACAAACAGAAATGCTCCTACGCCTGCAAGCACGATTACAATTTCAGCGATCTTGCAGCCGGTCATCATGCCGCCTTTGCTGAAGCGATCGGAAAGATCTCCCGCGATTCCGGAGAAAACCAGGAAAGGCGCCGCGAATAAGAACTGCACAACCGCCTGGTATTCGATTCCGAGCATGACGTAACCGACTCCGAGCAGCAGGACCAATTGTTTGAAAATGTTATCGTTAAAAGCCCCCAATGCCTGCGTGGCGAGAAAGAACTGGAATGACTGGTTCTTGAAGGGCAACGCGCCCGGGTCTTGTTTGCCGGGATGTGCTGACAGTCCGATTTTCATGCGGGGCAATCGTAATGATATCTACAGGTGCAAATACATTCGCAGGTTTAACCTATTCTGTGCGATTAAATTCGCACCTGCCTCGAACATGGATTCTGTATACTTCAAATAACCGACGGCCTGAACAAGACGTGCGCCGGTTCCGGTTCTTTCTGGATCGTCCTGTGATTTCGCTGCCGCAGGTCGGGAAATCATTTTATACTATCGGATCGCAAAAAGTTCTACCGCGATCTAAAGTTCTACCGCGATCTTTACTCAGGCAATCTAAACCCCCTCGCATTCGCTGATCCAGGACCGCGAACCAGCAGACGAATCCGGCCTCGCTGAGTCGTGTGGGCCCCAAGTCAGTGTGAACCGAATTCCGTTCGCGAAATCGATTCGGATTCAATTTCGACGTATCGAACGAGTAATCTATCAACGTGCCGGTCGCAAAACGTGGATTTGTGATCAGTCCACTTGCCAGACCGTGCATTGAGAGTTAATCTGCTTCTGGTCGCGGCGTTTCGAAAACCAATCTCGTCTAATTATAAAATCAAAGGGACTCATGCAATGATCTGGTTTATCGTAGTTCTCATCGGCTTATGGATATTGGCCTACCATCGAATAAATGCGTGGGCCGCAATTGCATTGATTGCGTCGGCTTTATTGATCGGGTCGGTTTCGGGGGCCGGCGCGATGACCTCCACGGTGTGGTGGACTGTCTTCATCGCCGCGGTGATTGTCCTGAAAGTCTCCTTTATCCGCCGCCGCCTGATCAGCGGGCCGGTGCTGAAGATCATGCGCAGAACCATGCCCGCCGTCTCCCAGACCGAGCGGGAGGCGCTCGAAGCCGGGAACGTTTGGTGGGATGCCGAATTGTTTTCCGGAAGCCCGAACTGGAGCCGGCTGCAAAATCTTCCACCGCCGGTACTTTCGGATGAGGAGCACGCCTTTCTGGATGGGCCGGTCGAGGAACTTTGCAAGATGCTGGATGATTGGGACATCACTCATAATCGCTTCGACCTGTCTCCGCAGGTCTGGGAATTTATCAAGAAGAATAAATTCTTCAGCATGATCATTCCGAAACGCTATGGCGGGCTCGAGTTTTCGGTCTACGCACATTCCGAAATCGTGATGAAAATCGCGAGCCGGAGTATAACCGCGGGCGTAACAATCATGGTTCCGAATTCCCTCGGACCCGGAAAACTTCTGCTCGAATATGGCACCGAAGCACAAAAGGATTATTATCTGCCGCGCCTGGCCAGCGGTGTCGAGGTACCCTGTTTCGCATTGACAGGACCCGATGCGGGCAGCGACGCCAGCAGTTTACCGGACGAAGGAATTGTTTGCCGGGCGGAATTTAAGGGCGAAAAGGATGTACTCGGAATTCGCCTGAATTGGGACAAACGCTATATCACGCTCGGGCCGATTGCAACCGTGATCGGTCTGGCTTTCAAGCTCTACGATCCGGATCGATTAATTGGTGATAAGAAGGAAATCGGCATCACGGTCGCATTAATTCCGCGGGACACCCCTGGGCTATCGATCGGGAACCGCCATTTTCCGCTGAACTCCGCGTTTCAGAACGGTCCGACCCGGGGCAAGAATGTTTTTATTCCTTTGGACTGGGTGATCGGTGGACAGGAGCAGGTCGGAAATGGCTGGCGAATGCTGGTCGAATGCCTGGCCGAAGGCCGCGGCGTGTCCCTGCCCGCACTGAGTGCCGGAGCTGGCAAGGTGGCCAGCCGTTTTACCGGCGCCTATGCGCGAGTCCGTAAACAGTTCAATGTCCCGATCGGGCAGTTCGAGGGAGTCGAAGAACCACTCGCGAGAATCGCGGGCGAAGCGTATGTCATGGACGCGGCGCGCAAAATCACCGCCGCGGCGCTGGACCAGGGAGAAAAACCTTCGGTAATCTCGGCCATTATCAAATACGAATCGACCGAGCGCATGCGCCAGGTGGTCAACGATGCGATGGACATCCATGCCGGATCGGGCATTTGCCTCGGACCCAGGAACTACATCGGCCGAGTGTACCAGGTCGCGCCGGTCAGTATTACCGTCGAAGGCGCCAATATCCTGACCCGAAGTTTGATCATCTTCGGGCAGGGCGCGGTTCGCTGTCATCCCTATATTCAGAAAGAGATGACCGCGATCGCGACGGAAGACCCCAACCAGGCCACGAAGCTGTTTGACGACGCCTTATTCAAGCATATCGGCTTCATGTTCGGCAATGTTGCGAAGGCGACCTGGCTGGCTCTGACCAATGCTCGTTTCGCGAACGTGCCCGGGGACAGGAATACCCGGTCTTATTTCCGGCAGATCGCGCGCTTGAGCGCCGGTTTTGCATGTATCGCCGATATCGCCTTGATCACGCTGGGCGGCGCATTGAAGCGGAAAGAACGCTTGTCCGGGCGATTCGCGGATGTTCTGAGTAATCTTTATCTGTGTTCCGCGGTATTGAAACATTACCAGGATCAAGGTTCGCGGGAAGAGGATCTGCCTTTGCTGAACTGGGCCTGCCGCAATACCATCCACCGGGCTCAGCAATCGTTGCTCGCCGTGTTCTGGAATCTGCCGAACCGCTATCTGGCGGTGCTGGTCAGGTCATTGATATTCCCGACCGGTAAACCGTATGCGCCGCCTGACGACTCTGTAATCCAGACCGCCGCATCGGTGCTGCTGAAAGATTCCGCAACACGCGATCGACTGACTCACGGCATTTATCTGAATTCGCGCGAAAACGATCCGACCGGGCGAATTGAGCATGCGTTCCAGGCGGTGCTCAACGCCGAACCCGTGGAGACGAAAATCACGCAGGCCCGGCGCAGCGGGAAACTGGCGGCTCAACGCTACTCGGAATTGATTGAAAAGGCGCTCGAGGCCGGCATCATAGATCCGGCGGAAGCAGATCTTGCCCGGCTGGCTGAAAAAGCAACCCGGGATGCGATCAGCGTCGATGAATTTTCACCGGAATTCCTATCCGCTGGAGGCTGAGGTTCCTATGGCGTCATCCACCCGCAACCCGCAATCAGGCCGCCCGGTATATATCGTGGACGGCAGCCGCAGCCCGTTTCTGAAGGCCCGCAGCGGCCCGGGTCCATTCAAGGCTGCCGACCTCGCGATTGAGGCCGCCCGCCCCCTGCTACTCAGGCAACCCTTCGAACCCGAGGCCATCGACGAAGTAATCACCGGTTGCATCACCCCAGCCCCCGACGAAGTAAACATTGCGCGCGTGATCGCGTTGCGACTCGGACTTGGCCACAGCGTGCCGGCGTGGACGGTGCAGCGAAACTGCGCCTCCGGAATGCAGGCGATTGATTCGGCGTGGCGTAATATCCGTTACGGCTATGCCGATTTGGTGCTCGCGGGAGGGGTCGAATCGATGAGCCATGCGCCGGTTCTATTCAGCGAAAAGATGGTGCGCTGGCTTTCGCTCTGGCAGAGCGCCCGTTCATTTCAGCAGCGCGCCGTAGCGATCCGAAAATTCAGGCCGGCATTGCTGGCTCCGGTGATCGGCCTGCTGAAAGGTTTGACTGACCCGACCGTGGGTCTTTCGATGGGGCAGACCGCCGAAAACCTGGCCACTCGATTCAATATATCCCGGGAACAGATGGATGCTTACTCCGTAGAAAGCCACAAACGGCTCGCACATGCGCGGGACGCCGGGTTCCTCGATGAAATCGAAGCGATCTATGACGCAGACGGGAATGTTTACGAGCATGACGACGGTGTGCGCGCCGATAGTTCGGTCGAGGCGCTGGCCAAACTCAGACCGGTCTTCGACCGCCATTTCGGCAACATCACGGCGGGAAACAGCGCCCAGATTACGGACGGAACCGCTTGGGTTTTGCTGGCGAGCGAACCCGCAATCAAGAAATACAAACTGTCGCCGATCGCTCAGATTGTCGACAGCCAGTGGGCGGCATTGAATCCGGCTGAAATGGGACTAGGGCCCGTGCATGCAGTCGTCCCGATGCTCACCCGTCACCGGCTGGGGCCGGATCGGATCGACTACTGGGAACTCAACGAAGCGTTTGCCGCGCAGGTTCTCGCCTGTGTCCGCGCCTGGCGGGACCCATACTATTGCAAGCGGGAGTTCGGACTCAAAAAAGCGTTCGGCGACATTCCGCACGAACGGCTTAATATCGATGGTGGCGGAATCAGTTTAGGCCATCCGGTCGGCGCCAGTGGAGCCCGCATCGTACTCCATCTGGCTAAAATACTGAACCGGAAGAAGGCAAAAATGGGAGTCGCCACGATTTGCATCGGTGGCGGACAAGGCGGAGCCATGTTAATTGAAAATGCCGCAGGATAAACGCATGAAACAGTTTTCGCATTTTCGGGTAGAAAAAGGTCAGTCGGGAGTTGTTTGGCTGGTGATGGACTATGCAGACGGCGAGGCCAACGTGCTTTCCTCTACGGTCCTGGAAGAACTAAAAAGCCTGTTGGCGCAGATCAAAACCGAAAATCCCGCGGGTCTCGCGATTCGTTCGGGTAAACCCAATGGCTTTATCGCGGGCGCGGATGTCAAGGAATTCACCCAAATCAAAAATTTTGAAGACGCCCACCGGTTGGTCAGTCGCGGCCAGGAGGTCATGAACCAGATTGAAGCGCTACCATTTCCAACGGTTGCCGTCATCCACGGATTTTGCCTCGGCGGAGGACTCGAATTGGCGCTGGCCTGTGATTACCGGATTGCGCGGGACGATCCCAAAACGAGGATCGGATTTCCGGAGATCAAGCTCGGGATTCATCCCGGATTCGGCGGAAGTGTGCGCTCGATCCGGTTGATCGGCCCTCTGGCGGCGATGAACCTGATGCTGACCGGACGGACCCTCGCCGCGCAACAGGCGCGAAAAACCGGTTTGGTGGATTACGTCGTTCCACAACGATTGCTGTTGCAGGCGGCTGAACGGGTTCTACTGCAAAAACCGGCGGAACGGCGGGCGAAAGTCTGGGTCAAGGTTTTGAACCGCCAGCCTTTGCGCTCAGTGGCGGCGTTCTGGATGGTAAAACAGGTCTCCAGGGAAGCTCGAAAGGAGCATTATCCAGCGCCTTACGCACTGATCGATCTGTGGCGAAAATATGGCGGCGACGAGAAGAAATTCATGGCCGAAGAAGCGAATTCGGTCGCCGCGTTGAGTAACCATCCGAGCGCTCGTAATCTGGTCCGCGTCTTTCTGCTCCAGGATCTGCTCAAGTCCGCCGCGGACAAGTCCAAAATAACGCCGCGGCATGTGCATGTGATCGGCGCCGGCGTAATGGGCGGGGACATCGCGGCCTGGTGTGCCATGCAGGGGTTCAAGGTCACCGTGCAGGACACTTACAAGGCCGGCTTAGCCAAGGCAAAACAACGGGCGCACCGCTTGTTGCAAAAGCGCTTTCGCGGCAACCCGTATCTCGTCAACGAAGTCATGGATCGTTTGATTGCGGACGATCGCGGTCTCGGGATAACCAAAGCCGATGTGATCATCGAAGCGATCTTCGAGGATGTTGACGCCAAGCAAGCACTGTATCGGGATTTGGAGACGAAAATCAAAGCGGATGCGCTGATCGCGACCAATACATCGAGTATCCGCCTGGAGACGCTGGCCGAAGCGATGCAGGATCCGTCCCGCCTAGTCGGTCTGCATTTTTTTAATCCGGTCGCGAAAATGCCGCTCGTCGAAGTGGTTCGCGGCGAACACACTGCAAGCGAAGTCGCCGAACGCGCGCTTGCCTTTGCGCGGCATATCGATAAGCTTCCGGTGACAGTGGCCAGTTCTCCGGGCTTTCTGGTGAATCGGGTTCTGATGCCGTATCTGGTCGAAGCGGTCGACATGTTGGATGAAGGGATCCCAAAATCGGTGGTCGACCGTGCCGCGCTGGATTTTGGCATGCCGATGGGACCGATCCGTCTCGCGGATACGGTCGGGCTCGATGTGTGCTTATTTGTCGCGGATATTCTTTCGAAGGACCTGGGGCTCAAAGTTCCGACGCGACTGCGGCAAATGGTCCATAACGGAGCGCTCGGGATCAAATCCGGCCAGGGATTTTACACCTATAAGAACGGCAAACCGGTCAAGGAACCGAAAACACCCTATTCCGGCGATGTGTCTTTAGTGCAGTCCAGACTCGTGAAACGCCTCACCGACGAGGCGCAAGCCTGCCTTAACGACCACATCGTGGACAATGCCGATCTGGTGGACGCAGGAATCATTTTCGGAACCGGTTTTGCGCCCTTTACCGGCGGTCCTCTGCACTATCTCGCAAATAAGAAGGCCGCGTCGACAAACTGATCGGGCTAGGAATGTTTGCGGAGTGGATCCGTAGAAATCCGGGTGCGATGCCGGGTCACGAGGAACTGTCTGCTGCCCGAACCATCTCTTCCGTCCGTGAAAAATATGGCCGAATTATTGACTAAATCCCTGGCTGAACTCGCCGGCGAACTCAGGGGCGGGAGTCTGACGGCTCAACAGTTGCTGCAGACCGCCATTTCGAATCACAATCGTACTTCCGAATCCCTGGGTGCCTATATGACATGGGATCCGGAAGCCGCAACCAACCAGGCCCGCGCGGCTGACGCCTCGATTGCGGCCGGGATCGATTCCGGCCCTTTGCAGGGTCTGCCGGTTTCGATCAAAGACCTCTTCGGCATCCGGGGATATCCGACCTTCGCCGGTACGGCGCGCAATCTTCCCGACCAGTGGTGCCAGGAAGGTCCCGTGGTTCGCGAGTTGCGCCGGCAACACGTTGTCATCAGCGGAAAAACCCACACCGTCGAATTCGCGTTCGCCGGCCTCGGCGCCAATCCGCACTGGAATACTCCGCGCAATCCCTGGGACTCCCGTCAATTTCGAGTGCCCGGGGGATCCTCTAGCGGCGCCGGTGTCAGCCTGTGCGCGGGTTCCGCGCTGCTGGCACTGGGCACGGACACCGCGGGTTCGGTCAGAATACCCGCGAGCATGACCGGAAATGTGGGCATGAAAACCAGTCTGGGACGCTGGAGTACAAACGGTATCGTTCCGCTGAGCCCGAGTCTCGACTCGGTCGGGTTTCTGTGCAGAACCGTAGAGGATGCGGTTTATGCATTTAATGCGCTCGATGCGCGACTCAACGACCGCACCGCCGTATCCGATCCGCTTTATACCGATGTTGCTGGAGTTCGGATCGGAATCTGCGACGGGCTGTTGTGGTCGGATTGTTCGGCTGGAATCACCGAAGCTGTTTTGTGCGCGCTTGATGATTTGGTTGTAAACGGCGCGAGACGGGTGGCCATGGAATTGCCCGAGGCCGATCAGGTTTATCAGGCGTTCAGCAAAGGCGGATTGGCCGCGGCCGAATTACAGATGTTTCTGAAAAATCACTTGCCCGAATGGATCCCTTTGCTCGACGAAAAAATTCGCTCGCGTATCGAAGATGCGACATTACTGACTGCTTGTGAATATCTGGAACGCGTGGCCGTGTTCCGGCGTCTCGGCGGACAAGTGCGGGAAAAGTTACGCGCTGTCGACGTTTTGGCATCACCCACAGTCGCGGTAACGTCTCCAACGATGAATGAAATCGACGATCTCAGGCGTTATCGGGAACTCAATCTCCTGTCACTGCGCAACACCGGTATCGTGAGCTGTCTGGGTCTTTGCGCACTGACCCTGCCGGTCGGGCTGGATGCTGATGGGATACCGGTCGGCATGCAGTTGATTGCGGCCCACGGCCAGGATGCGAAGCTGCTCGCAATTGGCCGGGTATTCGAACAATGTCTCGGTACCGGCCGTGACCGCCTGGGCGAGCCGCCCCTGCTGCGCGGTTGATAGCCGACGAATCACGAGGCAATGACCATTCCGAAATCCGAAATCGGCTACGTTTGTGACGAATGCGGCGCCGATTACTCGAAATGGAGCGGTCAGTGCACGCGGTGCAAAGCCTGGAATTCGATTCGTGAAATCCATCTCGAATCAAAATACCGGCAGGCCAAGTCAAGAATCCAGAGTTATTCCGGAAGCACCAGCGAAGTGCGGTCTCTAAGCGAGGTAGAGGCCGATGATGTGCTCAGAATTCAATCCGGATTGCACGAATTCGACCGGGTCCTCGGCGGAGGATTCGTGCCCGGATCTGTGGTATTGCTATCTGGCGATCCGGGTGCGGGTAAGAGTACGATTCTGATCCAAACCTTGGCCCATGCCGCAAGCATGCGACGGGTCCTGTATGTTTCCGGAGAAGAATCGTTGCAGCAGATCGCGGCTCGAGCCAGACGGATCAAACTTCCGGTGGAGCACTTGAGAATGCTCGGGGAAACGTCCATTGAGCGGATATTGACGGTCTGCGCAACCGAAAAACCCGAAATCATGGTTATCGATTCCATTCAGGTCATGTACTGCGATTCACTCGACGCGGTTCCCGGCGGAGTCGCCCAGGTCCGCGAATGCGCGGCCGTGTTGACGCAATTCGCGAAACGAACCGGCATGGTCGTTTTAATCGTCGGTCACGTAACCAAGGATCAGACGGTCGCTGGCCCGATGACTCTGAGCCATATCGTCGACACCCAGATTATGCTGTCGTCGACCGACGATTCCCGGTACCGGATACTCCGTGCGACCAAAAACCGTTTCGGGGCCGTGAATGAAATCGGATTGTTCGCGATGACCGGCGGAGGGCTCAGGGAGGTCCGCAATCCGTCCGCGATTTTTCTGAGCCGCGTTAACCCTCCTGGACCCGGGAGTGTCGTCAATGTGTTGTGGGAAGGAACCCGGCCTTTATTGGTCGAAATACAGGCGCTGGTCGTGGCATCCCAACATGGAAACCCACGGCGGCTCGGAGTCGGAGTCGACCAGAACCGGATCGCGATGTTGCTCGCGGTACTGACCCGCCATGGCGGGGTATTAACTTCAGATTACGATATATTTATCAACTGCGTCGGGGGAATCCGGGTGACCGAAACCAGCGCGGATCTTGCAATCGTTCTTGGTGTTATTTCCAGTCTCCGCAATACTCTGATTGCACAAGACGTATTCGTATTCGGAGAAATCGGCTTATCCGGTGAAATCAGACCGGTGGCCAATGGCGAGGCAAGAATTAACGAAGCCGTAAAGCACGGTTTCAAAAAAGCCATCGTACCGAGAACAAACAAACCGAAAAAATATCCTGACGAAATTGAAATTATTGGTGTTTCTCAATTATCGGAAGCGGTCGCGGCGTTGTAAATATTGGATCATTAATAATCAGATTGGCCAGAAATTTTATGTTCTCCGATCCTTGATACAGTTTCCGAGATAATATCGAAATGATATATACAGTGGCCGGGAAGAGGCATTTCAAGATAAACAATTAAAATATTATCAAGACTGAGATTTTATCACCATCGCGGAAGATTGGACGAATGCATACTCCGCCGCGTAGTTTAGGCAACCGCTGAATAAATCCATCGTGGATATCCCAGGGGTCGGCAACACTAAATGCGATTCGTCGCTGCCTTACAAAATCAATCACTGAATGTACGGATTTTGGCAGCACATCCCGGTAACGCTAGAATCTCTGATTTAATCAGAGATTCTAGCGATTGGCATTTAGATGTGGAGCCCTATTTCAATACTTTCGTTTCTGAGTAACAGGCCCAGACCACGTAATTACCTATAGATTGTTAAGTAACCGGTCGTTCGACAATTGCAGGGAAGCTGCTACACTTATGCTCCATGTTCCGCCTGCGATCCTGCCCCGCAATCCAGTTGCGCTCGTTAACATCGATGATAGGCTGCATTGGGGTTGTGGGCGGACCAATACTGGTTTGGTCATTGACCAACGAAGTCATCGCGGCGGACGTGACGGTAAAGTTGGCTGCCAGCGTTCCGCCAAATCCCCAGTTCGGCCGGGTGCAGTTGCGCGAAATTTTTTTTTCCCGCCAAACACGATGGCCGGACGGAAACCCGAT
>JBGTCG010000051.1:0-6436 GCA_041748915.1 Methylococcales bacterium | reverse complement strand
GTATCGTGATCCGGGTGTTGTTCCGCAGCAATATACCGAAACGCAACCGAATCATACGTCGCCCGCTCAATCTTCCGACTCGAGAAAACCCCGGTGGCATAACCATAAACCAGCAAGCCCAGCATCATGGCCGGAGGCAATACGCTGCCGCACCGCAACCGGAATAACGCCGGATCAATCTCGATAAATCCAGTGGTTCGACTACCTCGACAATAAATCGCGCCAGAGGATTCTCAGGCAACCAGTCGTTCATGGACGGGGGCAGTAAATACTGTTGTTCACCACTGAACGGAATAAAGCGATTCATAGAAACCTGACGCTAAATGATCGAACATGCCGCTATCTTACCACCAATGAGACTTATTATTAATTAAGTCCGACAGGCTCCTAGTTCAGATGAAGTCGTTATCTAGTACAATTCGGTAACGTGCTTTGCCTTGCGCCAAATATTCCAGCGCTTCATTGGCTTTGCTCATTGGGAAATGTTCGACTTGGGGGTTGATCTGATGCCGCGCGGCAAATTCCAGCATGGCCGACAACATAGCAGGGCTGCCCGTTGGCGAACCAGATAAATTTTTCTGGCCGAAAATCAAATCCAAGGCGCTGATAGAAATCGGTTCGAGAACTGCTCCCAACAGATGCAAACGGCCGTTAGGCTTCAATGTTTTTAATAGCGCAGACCAATCCAAAGTTACTTCCGAAGTCACCAAGATCATATCGAGTGTATTTGCCATTTTTAAGATCGCGTTGCTATCTCGGCTCGAGACGACGTGATGAGCGCCAAAAGCTTTAGCTTCTTGCACTTTGGATTCATTAGAAGTAAATGCGGTGATCTCACAGCCCCAGCCGTCGGCAAATTTAATACCCATATGCCCTAAACCGCCAATCCCTACGATGCCGATGCGATCTATAGGCTTCAGATCGAATACGACTAGGGGCGCAAACACGGCTATACCGCCACACATAAGCGGGCCAATGTCGGCCATATCCAGCCTGTCGGGAAGCGGGATCGCCCATGCCCAGTGGACGCGGATTTTATCAGCATAACCGCCTTGGCGTCCGACCATAGTCGGAACTGCTTGCGCGCACAGGTTATGTTGTCCTGTCATGCACTCATGACAATACATGCAACTAAAAGCATTCCAGCCGACGCCGGCTCGCTGTCCGATACGTAAATTTTTGGCCTGGATGCCTACCGCTGATATTTTACCGACCACTTCATGACCTGGAATTAAGGGGTATTGGGACATGCCCCAAGCATTGTTGACCATGCAAAGATCAGCACGGCAAATGCCGCAATGCGCTACTTCGATTTCGACTTCTTCCGGCCAAAGCGGCCCGGCATCAAAGGAGAAAGCTTCGAGTTTCTGTTTGGGTCCATGCGCGGCCCAGCCTCGAATTTGTGTCATAACGATTCTCTTTGTTCGTAATGGTCATAAATCGCTTTTTTATCACTATTGTTGTTGAAGACGATCGATATCAATGAGCCGAGCGGTGTTGCCACTCTGGCAGCAAAACGATGCAGTTCGGGTTGAAGCCCTGATCTTTTAGGGTATCTATTGATGCGATTTTTTCTAACTTAACCAAATCGATAACGCTGATTGAGCCGTCGTCCATCTTGGGCAAATTCAAAAAACTGTTCTGGACGAAGGCATAGCGTTCGTCCGGTGAAAATACCACATGATGTGCACCGCCTGCGGTTGGAATGGCTTTCAATAATTTGGCTTGGGCCGGATTGCTAATATCGAAAACATTGAGATATCCGGGATTCGCAGTCGTAACGTACATGCGGTCATGCGTTTGGTTGAAAGCAATCTCGAGTACGACACCTTGTTTTTCAGGATTAAAATCATAAACCTGCCGGAATTTAAAGTCCCGAGTGTCCTGATTCCAAGTGGCCGACCAAATTGTACCGCCAAACATGACACTGATATAAGCGATTGGCGGATTTGCGCCTGGCAAAAAGACTGCCTCTACCGGCGCGACACCAGATGGGCTCGATTTATCCGACAATTTGTGCGTGGAAAGCACCTTGCCGCTACTGGCTTCAATAACTGTTACCGTTTCGCCGGGATCGCCGAGATCGGACGGCCGTACCGTACTGGTAACGATCATGCGATCGATGTCGTCCGCCAAACCAATGCCATGTGGATAACGGATGAATGCTGCATTTGACTTGGTTGCCGGCGATTGGATCGTCTTTATGGACTTATCCGAGGCGACATCGCCGACGATAACATTGCTCGAACCCATACAAGTGAGGTACCAGAGTGTATTGTCCTCAGAAAAAACCATATCTTCTCCGACGTGACAATCCGGTACAGCGATAGTCTTTAGGCGGTAGGGAAATTTTTTTATGTCCATAACCTGCAACGGATTGCTCCCTAGCGCAGTCAGATAAGCCTTGCTGGCATTTTTATCGTAAAAAATATGATGTGCTACTAAATCGGGTGGCAGGGGAATATCGGCCAGTATTTTCTTAAAATTCGAAGACTGCGGATCGACATCGATTATGGCAATGCCTTCGCGTCTTGGCGTTATCTTGGGTTTGCTTTCGTAATTGAGCATGGCTAGTATCTCCGGCTGCGCCAATACCGGATTAATGAGCATCAACCCCAAAAGCAGGGTCTTGTATTTAGCATTTAGTTGTTTCATCCCATTCTCCTGACTTCTGGAAATTCGATGGCTACCCCAGATCTTTCTAACTCAAGAATGCCTACGCGATTGGTCGGCATTTATATCAATACCAGTCCTAAAACGGTTCTTTGAACGGCCGTAGATCCAGTTCATGCGTCCACGCGATAGGCGCTTGAACATGCAAAGCCCAGTAAGTATCGGCAATGGCGTCGGGCTCTATCAGTCCGGCTTCGCCTTTCGCCTCGACGAAATCGGGAAAGCGGTTACGCGCATAGTCCCCGGCTATCACACCGTCTATGACAACATGCGCGATATGTATCCCCTGGGGACCGAATTCTCGCGCCAACCCTTGGGCAACGGCCCGCAACGCTGCCTTGGCCGACGCAAACGCGGTGAAAGGAGGACGTGCGCGCAAGGATGCTGTGGCGCCGGTAAAAATAAGCGTCCCCCTTCCATGCGGCGCCATGGCGCGTACCGCTTCGCATCCGACAAGAAACCCGCCCAATGCGTTTTGCCGCCAAATACTCTCGAAAAACTCCGGTTTCATCTCCAGCAGCGGAACCATGGCATTACTGCCGACGTTGTAGACAACCAACTCTGGCGTTGCACCATCCTTGGAAACTAAAGCAAATAACTGCGCGACATCACTCCCGTTGGTAACGTCCGTGACGACGGGATAAGCAACACCGCCTGTCTGTCCAATTTCCGCCGCAATCGCCACCAGGCGTTCCGCCGTGCGGCCGGCAACGTATGTATTCAAGCCTTCACGTGCGAAACGGCGCGCCAATGCAGCGCCTAATCCTGCTTGCGCCCCAACACCTACGACTACCGCTGCGCGTTTACTCATGGTTTTCTCCACCTCGTTACTGAACCTCCAAACAGCAGCGTTCGTGTCCCGCTACACGTTACAGGGGGGTTTTGCTATTGGTATTACGAGACGCGGGAGCGAGCACCATTGACGCGGTACTCGCTCCGCATCCCATCCAACTGGACTAACACCGGGTTAAACCGTTTGCCTAGGTGCTAAGCTCGGCCGAACATGAGAATGAAATTATTGGCTGGCATTTCAACCTGTTGCTGCAAACGCAAGCCGTGTTTCTCCGCAGCGGCGCGTAAGTCGGCCACATCCTTGAGTCCCCACTCCGCCACGCCGGCGGAGCGAACTTCCTTATCAAAAGATTCATTCGATGCGGTGGTATAGCGCCCTTCCACCTTGAATGGGCCGTAGATGGACAGGAAGCCGGTATCTTTCAGAACCGCCGCTGCGCATTGCATCATGCCATCGGCGATCGAAATGGGGGCGACTTGAAAGATATTAATGCAGAAAATCACATCATAACGTTGATCACGTGGGTTCGGCCAGGTCTCCGGCTTGGTCAAGTCAAGCTTGACCGGGTCTGCGACATTCCGGTTGTCCTGCTCGGCCTTGAGCTTCTTAATGTTTTCAAAAACGTCCTCGTTCATATCGGAGGGTTGAAACTGTATGTGCCGAAAGTGCGGTGCAAAGTGATTGATATGCATCCCACCGCCACTGGCGAACTCAAGCGCGCAAGCGGAAGTTTTCGGGAAATACTGCCTGAAGGTTTCGAGTATGGGATCGCGATTACGCCTGCCGGCCCAAGCGACATAGTCGCTGAGCGGATACGGATCGAGTTGGGGTCTAACTTCTTGCATGGTCTCCACCTCATTGGATTTTTGCCGTAAGGGTTACTCATATTTGCCGTCCGGACTCTGTTTGAGTCGGGGGCACTACACCAACGGTCAAGCAGAAGCCATGCCAACGAAATAGAGAATTATTTCATTGTAAATACAATTGGTTATAATTTTACGCTTGATATGGCTATGAAGTTCTAATTCACATATTGCAACCAAGCTTCCTAATCGGCATAATTGGTTTATTCGCATTCCCTTCAAAGCGAACCAATCGGTCATGTCTCCTCCCATCGCAAAAAGATCCAAAAGGAAAGTCCTCACGCCTGATCCAATACCCAAATTCCCATTTTCCAGCTTGAGCTCCAGTGCATTCCTGCAGGCCTTTCTTAATGAGATGATGCGAGTCTGTGATCAGCATGGGTTAAGCCAGCGCGATGAGTTAATCGAACAAATCGGCCTCAGTGCTGGAGAGAACTTCGAAAGCGCTTATCGTTACGAGTTTGGCCTTACGGATACCCTTGATGCCGAGCAATATGCAGATCTAATCCTCGGGATTAAAAATCACATTGGTGGACACTTCTCGCTGGCGTCCAGTACTAAAGACTGCATACGCGTAGTTAATAGCCGTTGTCCTTTTGGTGAACGCGTTAAGGACTTTCCGGAATTGTGCCATATGACATCGAGCGTATTTGGCGGCATCGCGGCGCGCAGCTTCGGATATGCGAAGGTAGAATTAAAAAAACGAATCGCGACCCACGATGGTATGTGCGAGGTGTGTATTCACACGAACCCCCAAGAGGCAAGTAATTTCGCCGGTACGGAGTATCGGCGGGACGCCGTACCCGCAATCAAACCCCTCGCTTGCGAAACCCGGCATCGGGTGGAAGAACGCATGCGTACGGTGTGGTGTTCTATTGGCGAACCAGGTATACGGCAAACGGAACACGAACGCACCACCATTGTGGCCCATTCCCCGTCCATGCATGAGATTTTACTCGCCATAGAAAAAGTCGCGCCAACTTTGGCGACAGTGTTGATCACGGGCGAAACTGGTGTCGGCAAAGAAGTCGTGGCACGGGCGTTACACGCACTCAGCGAACGGTGGAACAAGCCATTTGTTGCGGTCAATTGCGGCGCTATCCCCGAAACTCTGATCGAGAGCACCCTTTTTGGGCACGAGAAGGGAGCCTTTACCGGTGCCCATGAGGTTCATCACGGACTCTTCCATCGTGCCGAAGGCGGCACGCTTTTCCTCGATGAAGTGAACGCTTTGTCGCTGGCGACCCAGGTGAAACTATTGCGCGTACTACAAGAAGGCGAATATGAACGTGTCGGTGGTAACCATACATTGACCACGGACGTGCGTATCGTCGCCGCGAGTAATTTTCCGCTCGATGAAGCCATGAAACGTGCCGAATTTCGAAAAGACCTTTACTACCGTCTCAACGTTGTTCACATAATAGTTCCGCCCCTGCGCGACCGGCCCGAAGACGTTCCGCCGCTGGTTGATCACTTATTAGGCAAGTTACGCAAGAAGCATCACAAACCTATTCACGCGGTTAGTCCGCGTGTCATGACGCAACTCAGTCATTACCATTGGCCTGGGAACATACGAGAACTGGAGAATGTTTTAGAGCGCAGTTTTGTGTTCGCGACGGGGAGCCGAATAGAGCAGGTCGAGCTACCAAAACAATTGGGAATACATAGTGGGAGTTCCAACGAACCGGCGACCTCTTGGGCGGAAATCAAAAGTCAGGCCCTCGAGGAAATCGAGAAGCGCCACTTGGAACTTGCTCTCAAGCGCTTTCGTGGGAAGGTTGCGGACGTTGCGCAATGGATGGAACTCACACCCCGCGCAATCTACCAAAAGCTCACGCGGTACCGATTGAATCCCGCTGCTTATCGAGAAGTATAGATTCCTTGACGGACAAGATCCCGTAGCACAATTGAGTCAAATTTTATGTTCGACGTCACTCCTGTCCGGACATCTATATGAATAATCCAAGCGGCCTATCTACTTTACTGGCCTGCAAATCCCGTATCGCTTGGATTAATAAGGTTATTGTTATAATAGACACTTGATTCGTTTTTCGCTTAACACCCAAGAAAAACAGTGCGTTATAGAACGCAAGGCCAGCGAAGTGGA
>JBGTCG010000050.1:0-5639 GCA_041748915.1 Methylococcales bacterium | reverse complement strand
GCCGTTTAATCTGCTCGGCTATCTTCTTTTGGCAACCTGCCTCGCATCGATAGTCACCACGGCCCCCGCTATATCAAGCCGTGACAGCAACTTGGGAATGGCGGTGATTTCATTCGATTGGTCATCGACTTTGACCTGGCCCAAGACCAGGTTGTTTTGTTGCACCCAAGCACTGACTGCCTATAGATAGCGGCCTTTTTAGAGGCCTTGTCCAGGCTGCGCCTCAAGCACTTGCCATCTATCGCAATCACTTCCCCTTCGGTGAGACTGGCTAAATCCGCCACCCAGCGGGAAAAACAGTCGCTAAACTGGTCGGTGTCAATGGCCGCATACACTTCGCCGAAGGTGTCGTGCGAAGGGATGCCATACTCTAATCCCAGCAATTCAGTGAACCAGTCTTCTTTGGCCAGGCCAAATTCTTCAATGGCCACCCAGTTATCCGCTCCGCAAATCATCGCGCAGAGGCTGATAACGAAAATATCTTGCAGCTGATGTTTCTTTTGTCTGTTAACCCGAGGGTCTTTAATGCTCGAAAAGTGATGAATAATGGAAGGTGTTGGTTTTGCTATCATTGGAATTCAAAATGATAGGCTTATTACCTCATCTAATTTCTATTTGCAAGTGTTTTTAAGCGCGATTGCCCTGCCTTTACAGGCTAAAGCCGTGTTCTCTGACATACAGCGGCGGTAAACTATCCCGCTTGCGTGGGGACAGTATTCAAGCTCAGTAATTTCTGGCCGGCCGGGAGCGAGTGCAATCCGGTAGGTGCAGGCCGTCGATTGCAGGGTGCCAAGGCCAGACTGGAATCGGTTTCGGCCAGGCAGGTCCTGTGTTGCGCTTCAATAAGATAGCCTTGGCGTATTTATACGCTGGTGAAATACCTCCCTGGATTTCACTTCGGGTCGCTTCGCGGTCCAAATTTGCTCCCGTTAAAGAGGCCTTGACGCGTTTGTGGGAATATGGGGCATGAATTTCGATTTCAAGCCGAATCTTCGGTGCAAGTACGGCTAAGCGGCCGTGCTTGGCATCGTCTCAGTGGTGTGCGGCTACATTTTCTACCGCTTCAAAAATGCGGGCTGGTTGTAAAAGAAGCGCCGAGTCCCATTTCGGCTTTTAACCTGACCTCTTCACCTTGAACAATTGTTGAGTCGCCAAGCTCGGGTTTGGCATTCCCAGACTTGGAGCTCTTGCGCTCAGCGCCGTCGACGCCGCGCTCAAACAACTGCGCCAAAATATCCCGGAACCCCTTGAATTCTAGCCCGTTGCCGGTTGGATCCAGGAAGAACAGAGTGGCCGGCACGGCGGATGGAACGGCGTCAAACCCAAGAACTTAGAATCCGTGCGCATACTCGAGGCTTTCGGAATCGAGCCGGGCATAATACCGCTGGCATCGTCGATAAAAGCGGAGTAGTTGCGGGGTCCAGTGAAACGATTCGATGATGCCCTGAAATTCGCAGCCCTCGGAAAGCAATGTCGGCAGTTCACGCGAAAGGCCGACAAAATGGACGCCGTGTTTGCGGGCGACGATCAGATAATACAGGTAATGGAGCGCCCGGATCGCGAGGCGCGGATCGTTGAACGCCTCCATGATCGGCACCAGCAGCGCGACCTGCAGCGACTTCGATCGTTCGTCGAGAACATGTTTTCCGTGCTCGATGGTGCAGACCATCGGAAGCCCCTTTAATGTTTCTTCATCGTTGAAGTCCAATTCCGGCCAGTCGTTTTCCGGAGCCTCCAGATCGAATAATTCAGAGAAGGCTTTCTGATACATCCAGCTCAGACTGCGGGCTGCGGGGTCGTCGACCGGGGAGGTCAGGGGATTGGCGAATTCCCGCAAGCGCGGCACCAGAGCCCTGCGAATATCGGGCAGTGAGACATCGCTGTCCCGATTGAGCAATACCCGGTACCCGAGACCGCCCAATAACACGAGCCGCGACAGGAGTTCAAACTCGCCGAGCTTGCTCAGCAAGAGGCGCACGGCGAGGGGTTCAATCGTGGTCTGATTCCAGGTCAGGAATGCGATCACATTTCCGGTCACAAACGGATTGCGGCTCTTGCTCCAATTCTGAAACAACGCCCGGATGCAATTTTCCGAGATCACCCGATCGCCAAAGGAGTCGCCGGCCATTCGGTAGATCCGCGAATGAAACGCGGCGATCCCGAGTTCGTCGAAATTGTGCATTCGAATGCATAATGACAGGTATTGTCCGAGCAGGAATTCCTGCCAATGCCGGTGCCGGAACCGCACCCTGCCGGCCGCGGTCGGAACGAACAGGGAGCGTTGCAGCAGGTCCTCGCAGATTTTTGGATTTCCGGCCAGCGAAAATCCAAACAGGATGTCCTCCTGTTCGGCCGCGATGGTCTCCCGATAGAACGTTTCGTTGGATCGCGCCTGTCTTTCGAAATATGTTTTCCAGCGCTGATGAAATTCGACGGCTTCGAGCCGCAGGACCTCGATGTTGATTTCGCCGCGGGATTTGTAAAAGAACAGCCATGCGATCACCATCATCGCGTGGCCGAGGTGATCGATCTCGATTTCCTTCCGTTCGATTTCGCCGCCGACCAGCCCGGCCCGCGCGAGTACCGTACGCACCGTCTGGCAGAGCAGGGCGCTTTGACTGTCCGGCCCGGCGCTGATCTGACAATTCGGGTCGGGTTCATAGTTGGAGAGAATCAGAGGGGTCAAAATGAAATCCATCAACTCCCGGTCGTGGATCGTGTCGATCCAGCTTTGGCAGGCGGGATAAACCTGTTTGGCCTGCTGCACGGAAAGCCGCAGGATTTCATGGATGTCGCGCGGACTGTCGACCAATCGTTCGATTCCCTGCAAGGTGTTGCGGATGCCGATTACAATCGACAGGTTGGGATTTTCCGCATAGCGGACTCCGGTATCGCGCAACAATTTGACGGTCGTTGAAAATCCCACCGCTTTGTGGAGCTGCAGAAAATCGTCGAGCCCGTCCAGTATCACGGTCACCGGGCTGCCGCGGAACTGCGCTTCGAGCCAGTCCCGGCTCCAATTGATTTCCGGAGCCAGCGATATGCCCCAATTGATCCACCACTGCCACAGCATATCCCAGGAATACGCGGACTCGGTCGGCTCCGAAATCGTAATTTGCTGCATCGGGATCAGCAGCGGCAGCGGGTTTGCGGGTCCCGGCCCCGCGAGATAATTGACCCCGAGCTTCCAGGCGATATGGCGTAATACCGAGGTTTTGCCGACTCCGGCCGCGCCGGTAACCAGCAGCCGGCGAGGCTGCAGGCCGCCGCGCCGGACTTCGGCGATGATGCGTTCGGCCACGGCTTGCTGGGTGCCGGCCAGCGAGGACTGAATGGTGGGCGGCAGACGCTCCGACTCGGAGTCTTCGCCTACCGAACCGATCAGATGTTGGGTTCCTAGAGTTCGGTTAACGAGTCCGATGCGCATCAGGGTGCAATGAACCAGATCGATCGCCGGATTCCGAGCGTACCGGCGAATCAGTTCGGCGGTTATGATTACGATCGGCGCGTTCACGCGCTGCGGAATTTTGATCGAGCTGTGGGTGCCGCGGATATAAATCCGCCGCGCTCCTTCGTCGATGCTGAACGGGACCGAGAGATCCGATTTGGCTCCGATGTCCTGCACCACGGGAGCGATCCGATTAATATCCCGCGAATGTTTGAGCCAGCCATGGAAATCTTTTTCGAGTTCGAGCAGCCAGGGATTATGCCAGGCCAGGGCCGGAATGATCTGGTTTTTCCCCCAGTCCAGGCTTCCCTGCGTGATAAAACGAATCGCCGCGAACAATGGCGCGAGAAAAAAATAATAAACCTGGTAGATCCATTTTCCGCCTTTGCTCAATGCCGGCGAACCGCCGAAATGCGGTACCGCAATATTCAAGACCCGGCGCGTGCGCGTCCACAACGAATTCTCGATGTTGCGTTCATCGGCATCGAGTTCACCGCTGAAAAGCTGCTCGGCAGCCGTGTTCAGCAGCGATTTGACGATCAATCCTCCGGTACTGTGAGTCACGAAGACGATATGCGGAAAGTCGCGAAATTCAGTCTCGAGCCAGGCTCTGAGATCATCCGCGGCCTGCCCGATACTGCAACGGTGCCAGGACCGCGAGGGATACGCGAATGAAATTACCGGCATATCGAAACCCGCGTGCTGCAGAACCCATTGCGGCATCCGGCCCCAGGTTGTGCGGCGGTCGCCGAACAGGCCATGCACAAAAACAAGAAGACAGCGTTGGTTGGTGTTATCTGGTGTTGCCGCGCCGGAATCCCGGTGGACCGCGCCGTAACGAGTCAGGTCCGTCCAGAAATTCTTGGTTTTTGTGAAGAGCATGAGGCGTGTGGACAACTATCGGTTCGATACTGCGGGATTGTATCCCATTCGAAGTAAAAGCTTAAAAGATCCGATCGTGCTTTCTGGGGCTTAAAGCGGCCGTTCTTGCTTCGAGTGATGGTTCCGAAAAGTTTATTCCCGCCCTCGTTCATATTGTCTGAGGACTTGCCTGGCTTCCCCGGTCTTGTCGTCGGCAACCCAGACAATGGTATTGCCGCTCACCGGAATTTCTCCGACACCGCCCTGCAGATAGAATCCGCTGATATACGCTTCGATACCGCATTGTTCGAGAAGTCCCTTTACGATCGTCGCCTCGATGATATCGCTGGCATCATAGATTCTTTTCATGAATCGTGAATGGTTCCCCGTTTAATAAAATACGAAGCCCGCGCGGAACCGGATGAATCTTTCTCGATCATCGCCGAACCCGGATTGTAACGGATGTTTTACGGTTCAGATTGCGTTGGAATAAGTATTATAGGCGGATATCGAGGCGAGTTCGCAAATAAAAAAGGCTTCAAGAATGCTTGAAGCCTTGATACCTACCGAGAGGGTATCCTATCGGAGTTGGTTGGTATTCGTGGCAATCAGCAAGCGCGGATGGCAACCAAGGTTCGCCGGTGCGGGCCATCAAAGGGCTGAAGCTCGCCGTGCTGCCCTCGTACAGGATCGGCGGGGAACTAAAAAACGGCCAGTTGCAACTATTGATGAAAGAATATCCGCTTGCCGCGATGAACATTCATGTGGTCTAACCGCACCGCAAATATCTATCCGCGAAGGTCAGGACCTTTCTCGACTTTTTGACCCAGAGATTGCAACCGAAACCTTATTGGGATACAGGGATGGGTGAATGATTCGGCAATGCTTTCCCGCGGCATTCTTCTCATCGCCGGTATAACAGATGGATAATAATCGAGCCGATCACGCTGATTATGATCATCGAGGTGACCGGTATAAAGATCGAATAATTTTCTCCCTTGATGCGGATATCGCCCGGCAAATTCCCGACCCAGCCCAGGAGCCCGGGAGCGAATTTGAGAATCAATCCCAGCACCAGCAAGATAATCCCCGCGATGATCAAAAACCTGGCCATTCTCGTCCTGCCGAAAATCCGAAGTTTTTCGATATTCTCAATGATGAATCATGACTATGCAATGACAACCAGCAATTCTCATTTTGGCGATATTGGTAGGTCGGGTTAGGCGCGCATCCAATAAACTGGACTTTTTATCGCTGGGCTTGACGCGCGCCGTAACCCGACACGACGAGGGTTGGTTTGAAGTCTGTGTCGGGTTACGGCGCGCGGTTT
>JBGTCG010000049.1:0-10767 GCA_041748915.1 Methylococcales bacterium | reverse complement strand
TTTTGACCCCGTCCCTACGCTTTCGACACTTCATCAATGGTTCACTTGCGTTCGTCTCCTGAATACGTACCTGACCGAGTCTAGCCCTGCCTTTTCCGTAACGCTCACTGCCCCCCGGCTCTTAACCGACGCAGCTTACGGGGCAGTTTGAAGCCTCCACCTGCCTGGCGGCTTCGAGGGGCCCACCCTCATCTCCTATGCAGCATAGCTACACGAAGGACTCCGTCCTCCTGTGCGCCTTCGTGGCACACCATCATCCGCATACCGTACCATGCAGTATTTTTCGCCGATAAGATGGTCGAGTTCATTCCGGTAGATATTCGCCAGTAAAGGACTTAGGACAGCACCTTGCGGCGTTCCTTGAGTCGCTTTCCAGCGCTTACCTTCTTCCCTGATGTCTTGTTTCAAATACGCTTCGATTAGCTTAAGAAGCCGTTTGTCAGCTATGTGTTGTTTGCTTTTTTCCATCCTCAGTTCATGACTGATCTTGTCAAAGTAGCCTTTAATATCGGCCTCTACAACCCATTTATAGCCTGCTTTCAGCCAGCTATTCACTTCCCTTAACGCGTCTTTGCAGCCCCTTTCAGGTCTGAATCCATGACTTAGATTCCTGAATATATTCTCAAAAATAGGTTCAATAACCAGCTTTATCGCCATTTGCACCACGCGGTCTTTAACCGTGGGGATACCCAATGGGCGGGTTCCTCCGCTCGCTTTCGGGAGGTTAACCCGTTTCCCGGCTTGCGGCTGGTAAATTCCCTTCTTGAGTTGCTCATGCCGTTCCAGCAACTATTGCTCACACTGCCCTTCAAATCGTTCGATACTCACCCGATCTAGGCCCGCCGCACCCTTATTACTCTTTACTCGTTGCCAAGCGCTTGGTAAGCTACTTTGAGCCTAGACTTGATCCATCAAGCTAAACCATTTACCGCCTTTGACACCGTTGACCAGTGCCGTCAACATGCGTACTGTCCATACCGCCGCTTCTACCCATAGCCACTTTTGTTGCGTTTGAGTTTCTGTTTCCTGTCTAGTCTTTTCTGACACTGTGGATTCTACCTGATTGGTTGCGTTGATATTTTCAGTTTGCATCCATCTTCCTACCCTCCTTTGCTGGAAGCGGTTTTGCTGCCCGCTCTTCTCGCTGTTTGTTTGACGTATGACAGAGTGGATTTCACGCTACGTCCTGCTGTTGGGATGTTGTACACTTTCCCGTAAGTTCTACTAAACTCTGTTACCCAACCGCCTCGCTCCTATAAGGGTTCTGACTCCTGTCCGTCGTTCACGGCAACCGACAGGCCTCCCCGCTTACTGCGTACTACCTTCCTGTCATTCCATCCCCAAACATCCCCTGCGGTCGAATCACCGCTTTGTCAGCCAAGTTAGCGTGATCCGTGGTTTCCAGGCTTCACCCTGTATCCGAAGGCTCGCCACCGCATAAAACCGAAACGGGTTCGTCATCCTACGGACTGACAGTTCATTTCCAGTTACTTCCCACCCCACCTCGCGGTGACGCAGTTACTTTCAATTTCAGAGCTTTTGGCTTACTCTGGTACCGACTTTCACCCTACTGATAGTACGCCCTTACGGGCGTACGGATAACCGCTTCCGGCGGTTATGACGAGCTTGCAGGTAAATCCGACAAAGTAGAATTAACCCCCTTGTAACAATCCCTCGCCGCCGCTGGATCAGGATTTAGGTTCCGTTCTTTCGGTGCCCGGCTTGGTTCTCAGGCGAATACCGAGCTCTCTGAGCTGCTCGTCGGAAACGCGGGCCGGGGCATCCATCATTAAACAGGCCGCTGTCTGCGTTTTCGGAAAGGCCATCACTTCCCGAATCGAGCTTGCGCCGGTCATCAGCATCACCAGGCGATCCAGTCCAAAAGCGATCCCTCCATGCGGCGGGCATCCATATTTGAGAGCATCGAGCAAAAAGCCGAATTTGCTGCGCGCTTCCTCCTCGCCGATCCCAAGCAGGTGAAACACGGTGGACTGCATGGCAGTATCGTGGATACGGATCGAGCCGCCGCCGATCTCGGTACCGTTCAACACCATATCGTATGCCCGCGACAGGGCATTGCCCGGATCGGAGTGCAACTCTTCGCGGCTGGCCTTGGGCGCGGTAAACGGGTGGTGCAACGCGCTCCAGCGATGCTCGCCCTCGTCCCATTCAAACATCGGAAAATCGACAACCCAGAGCGGTTTCCAGCGCGAATGGACCAGACCCAGATCGAAGCCGAGCTTTACGCGCAGGGCTCCAAGCGATTCATTCACAATTTTTTTCTTGTCGGCGCCGAAAAAGATCAGGTCGCCGTCCTGCGCGTGACACCGGCCGATGATCGCGTCAATAACCTGATCGGGCAGAAATTTCAGGATCGGGGACTGCAAACCGTCCTTGCCGGCCGCGAGATCGATCACCTTGACATAAGCCAAGCCTTTCGCGCCGTATATAGACACAAATCGGGTCAACTCATCGATTTCCTTGCGGCTGAGTTTATTGCCGCCCGGCACTCGCAAAGCCGCGACACGTCCGTCGGGATCGTTCGCGGGTTCGAAGAAAACCTTGAATTCGACGTCTTCTAACAGATCCGCGAGATCGACGAGTTCGAGATCGATGCGTAAATCGGGACGATCGACGCCATAGCGCCGCATCGCTTCCACATAAGTCATGCATGGGAAGGGCTTCGGCAGGGATTCCTTGAGCACCGAACTGAACAGATTCCGGATCATTTCTTCCATCAGGCCCATGATGCCCGCTTCGTCCATGAATGACGTTTCGATATCCAGTTGGGTAAATTCGGGCTGCCGGTCCGCGCGCAGATCCTCATCGCGAAAACACCGGACAATCTGGTAATAGCGATCCATGCCCGCGATCATCAGCAACTGTTTATAGAGCTGCGGCGATTGCGGCAGGGCAAAGAACGCATGCTCGTGGGTGCGGCTGGGTACGAGGTAATCGCGCGCGCCTTCCGGGGTCGCCTTGGTCAAAAACGGGGTTTCGATGTCGTAAAAACCCCTTTCATCGAGAAAATTACGCAGGCAACGCGTGATTTCCCTGCGCGTTCTCAAGCGTTCCAGCATTTCGGTACGGCGCAGATCGATATACCGGTAGCGCAGGCGCATTTCTTCATTGACTTCAATGTCGCTTTCGAGCGGAAACGGAGGCGTTTCGGATTTGTTCAGAATTTCAAGCGAATTCGCAAGGACCTCGATCCGGCCGGTCGAAAGGTTCGGATTTGCGGTTCCTTCCGGCCTCGGGCGGACAGTGCCGTGAACCTTCAATACATATTCGCTGCGAACCGTTTCCGCAGTCTTGAACGTGTCCGGCGCGGCCGGATCGATCACGACCTGCACGAGACCCGCGCGGTCACGCAAATCGACGAAAATTACGCCGCCGTGGTCACGCCGGCGATGAGCCCATCCGCACAAATCGACTTCCTGATTCAGATTTGCCTCGGTTAATTCCCCACACGCATGGCTACGCATATTGTTCTCGATTATCTGAAAAATTCAGAAAACGTTTGATGGTAAGGGCTGGCCGCAAATTCGGCAAGCGCAATTTGCTATCGAGACGCGCAAACTCCGAACTGAGTTTTCGTAGATTGCCAGGGTATATGCTCAGTAACGTAACACGCCGTGGCGAAGCTCACCTACGTCCATTGGAGTGTTCTGTCAGGCGAGTTGATACTTCCGCCACTTCCAGCAAATAGCGAAGTGCTTTGTTCACAGCTTCGTCATTTTGAAAAGCCTGTGCAATATCGGGCTCCAACAGCACGACATTGGATTCCTCCTTGATTCGGTTCGCATATTTACCACGTACGATGTCGCCAAAATCCGCCCTTTTGTATTCAGATCGGAGTTCATCGGTTGTATCTGATTTAGCCTTCTTCATAACTTTGCCTCTCAGTATTTGTTGCCAGTCGTGCCGATATAATGCGAATCGCATTTCCCCTTTCTGTATGTGATACTGCGAGCACACGTGCTCGAGAAGAAATACCAAAGGTTACCTACCGATCCTCGCCTTCCGAGTGATCAGGATCATGAGCGGTCGCCGAACACGAATCCCGTAGCGCACTGGATGCTTCCTCGAATGTGATGCCATGTTTACGTTTATTTGCTGCTGCTTGCTTCGGATCCCACTCAAAATGCAGGTAGAATGACTGTTGTAGTAATCATTCGGCGGAACCGCTCGCGAGTTCCGCCTCACGAGGTATGCCGAACTATGACCGATCTCAAGCCTAACAACGTAAAAATGGCTACCGTCCTATCTTGAGCAATCAGAAGTCATAGATTTTTCGGTCCCCTCATCCTAGCCTTCTCCCCGGGAGAAGGAACAAAAGAATATTCAACCCGATATTCAAATTCCGGTGGTGATTCATCCATGGGTCAGGTATTCGGCGACCTTTGCAATAAAAAACGCTTCATCAGGATCCGGTTTTTTCCGCTGTGCTCGCTTTTTCAGCCGTACCTGAAGAAGACTCCTTGCTTGTGGAGCTTTCGGACCCGCTCTTGTCGGCAACCAGATTTTTTTTAATATCGCTCTTCTTAAAATCGGTTTCGTACCAACCACCGCCTTTAAGACGAAAACCCGCCGCAGAGATCAGTTTTTTCAATGCCGGTTCGTTGCACTCGGGACAATCCGTCAAGGATGAATCACTGATTCGTTGAATTGCCTCGAATTTATGACCGCAACCTGCACATTGGTATTCGTAAATAGGCACCGCTAACCTCCCGAAAACAAGAAAACTACGCTGTAAACGCGAATAATATGTTGTCCAATTTAAAAAATTCAAGGGCTGCGGACTTTCGTTCCCGATCGGCGGACCGATAGAATAGCGGCCGTAGTCAATACCCGGTCCAATCATGCATTCCATATCCTTCACCTGTCCCGATGATTGGCACCTTCACCTAAGGGACGGAGAATTTTTAAGATCGGTCGTACTCCACACGGCAACTCAATTCAACCGGGCCGTCGTGATGCCGAACCTTTCTCCGCCCGTGGTTTCGATCGATGCCGCCACGGCCTACCGCGCCAGGATCCTGGACAGCATTCCTGAGGAAATGAATTTTATTCCGCTTCTGGCGCTGTATCTCACGGATTCGACTACCCCGTTATTGATCAAAACCGCTTCCGAAACAGATTTTATCATCGGCTTCAAGCTTTATCCCGCCGGAGCCACCACGCATTCCCAGGCGGGCGTTGCCGACCCTTCACGGATTTATCCGCTGTACGAAGCGATGGAAAAATGCGACGTTCCGTTATTGATCCATGGTGAAGTTACGGATCCCGATACGGATATCTTCGACCGGGAACGGATCTTCATCAGCCGATACCTCGACGCTATCGTGAGGCGGTTTCCGGACCTTCGGATCGTCCTCGAACACGCAACCACGGAGGATGCGGTTCAGTTCGTCATGACCTGTTCGTCCAGGATCGCCGCGACATTGACGCCCCAGCATCTTCTCTATAACCGGAACGCTTTATTTACCGGCGGGATCAATCCGCACCATTATTGTCTACCCGTCTTAAAACGAGAACGCCATCGCGCAGCTTTGGTTAAAGCGGCAATCAGCGGAAATCCGAAGTTTTTTCTCGGCACCGACAGCGCCCCGCATCCACGAACGAACAAGGAGTCAAGCTGCGGCTGCGCGGGCTGTTACACCGCGCATGCCGCGCTCGAGCTTTATGCCGAAGTCTTTGATGCTGAAGGAGCCCTCGATAAACTCGAAGGTTTCGCGAGTTTTTACGGCGCGGACTTTTACGGTCTGGAACGAAACCGTAGTTCAGTAACCCTGCACAAACAAAAATGGGCCGTTCCCAATAGCTATCCATTCGGCGGCGAAACAGTCGTACCGCTTCGGGCGGGTCAACAGCTATACTGGAAATTTTCAGAAAAAACCGGTTACGGCGATTAAACCGCCCGTTTGCATCCGCATCGTCTGTTTTCCGGCCAGAATAGCTTCAAACCGTGCATGCCAATGCCTTTCGATAATCTTTCCGCGCTGTCGGAAATCCGATAAGGGCCTGGATGTACCGGCGAAAATAGCAGGGCTGTGCGGTCTTTTCATGCAAATGCGGTTATTTTTTTACAGGCGGCACTGTGGGTTCGTCGTCCAGTTCCAGATCTTCATCCAGTTCTTCATCGAGAAATTCTTCGTCCTCGACCGGAAGGTTGCCGTCACGGACCAGGTATTCACGGCGATCCAGATAGGCATTGCGTAAAAATTCGTAACGGTCCAATGCCGCCTCGTCGACAATCCTCGATGCACTGAGCAGGTCGGCGCGCACATCAACGAAATTCAACGCCGTCAACCCCCAGGTAACTGCCGGGAAATCGATATAAAACAGAGGATTTGCCGCCGCATCTCCAATCAGGCCGAAGGCTTCGCGAGGACTGCTCGGACCAAGAAGCGGCAATACCAGATACGGACCGGTGTTCATTCCCCAAGCGCCGAGCGTCTGGCCAAAATCCTCGTCGTGGCGGTAAAATTCCAGCATGGTTGCGACATCCACCAAACCCCCGACCCCGAGTGTGGTGTTGATCAGAAAACGGGTAAAATCCTCGCTGCCTTGACTGAATTTGAACTGCAGGAAATCGTTTAGCGTAACACGAATGTCGCCGATGTTACTGAAAAAATTTGTCACCCCCTGATCAACAAACCACGGCGTAACCGTTTGGTAGCCTTGAGCAACCGGCTTGATCACATAGTCGTCCGCGGTGTCGTTAAAAGTCTGGACCCCACGATTCCATCCTTCGAATGGATCACGGGGGTCAGTTGCGGTTGTTGCGCAACCGCCCAAGCAAAGCAGAACAGCGAATCCGGAAAGAATCCCAAGCATTTTTTGTTGTATTGTCATGTTCATCGTAATTTCCAATCAACCTCACCGTTCAAGACCTATTGATCCTGGCCACAAATTAATTAACATAGCATATAAAATACCGTTCATCGAGAAGCTTTTAGCTTCCTGAATAGGTCCCCTGCTATCTCCCGAACCAAGTACTCGCCCTAAAAAATCGACGACAATCTTTAGAATGGAGCCTAACAAATGCCTGTTTTCCCGCCGCTTCCGAAGCTATCTTCCGGTTATCGTTGATATAGAAACCGCGGGCTTTGACCCAAAACACCACGCGTTATTGGAAATTGCGGCGGTCCTGCTCGAAATGGACGGAGTCGGCCGGATTGAACCGTCCAGTACGGTAGACTGCCATGTAATCCCTTTCGAGGGCTCGAAACTGGACCGGGCTGCGCTCGTCTTTAATGGAATAGATCCCTATCATCCGTTCAGATTCGCTGTAGACGAGCATCAGGCGCTCAAGACCGTATTCGAGCCCATTCGCAAGGCAGTCAAAGCCAACCAGTGCACCCGGGCGATCTTGGTCGGCCACAATCCGGCCTTCGATATTGCTTTCCTGAACGCCGCGGTGGAACGTACCGGAATCAAGAAAAATCCTTTTCATCCGTTCAGCACCTTCGATACGGCCACGCTATGCGGGCTCGCCTTTGGGCAGACCGTGCTCGCGCGCGCTGCGAAAGCCGCAGGGTTCGAATGGAATTCCGACGAAGCCCATTCGGCAAAATACGATGCCTGGATGACCGCGAAGTTGTTTTGTCAAATTGTGAATCGGTGGGAATATTTGTGTGTGCTGGCAAACACGCCGCGACTGGACACCAGCCCCGACACGCTGGCCGGATCAGGTTCGCCTTTTATTCCGTGAAGTGGGGTTATTTGGTTGGTTGGTATGCTTTGCAAAAAAAAGAGCGTCTGAAGCGACGCTCTTTCTTGTCACATCTCGATTGCTCAATTTGTATTATGCGGTTCCCGAGGCAGCATTTTTTGCAATTCACCGGCTTCGTAAAGCTCGAGAATAATATCGCTACCACCGACCAATTCGCCGTTAATAAATAATTGCGGAAAAGTCGGCCAATTGGAGTAGCGCTTCAAATTTTCCCTGATTTCGGGATCTTCAAAAATATTCACATAGGCGAATTCGACCTCGCACGCCTGCAAGACCTGAATCGCCCGCCCCGAAAATCCGCATTGGGGGAATTGCGGCGTGCCTTTCATGTATAACAGAACAGGATTTTCCTCGACTTGCTGCTTGATTCTTTCTAAAACATCCATTGAGCTACCTTAAAATAGGCCTATAACTTAGTCATAATATCAGTAATTGATGTCGAATCACAGGGCTCTTCGCGACGGGCCGCAACGCCGGAAACACCCGCGGGCGACTCCGTATCCAACGAAATAAACGCTTTTGCGGAATGCCTCCATCGCCAGAGTCCGCGCCCGGTCCGTCAGCATAGCGCCGCCCCGCGCTGATTTCGGTGGCGGCCCGGAACTCCGCGCGCTTCCTAACGCGGAGAATCCAACACCGTCTCAATTATCGTTCCGGCCAGGGCCATGCGTTCCCGTAACTGTTGAATATCCAATACACCCTCCGAGAACAGGTGTTTGGGCAGCAGGTCCAATACAAATTCGGTTTCGGCAATGGTGCATGGACGATGAACCGAATCGATTGGAGATAGATATTCCGCGAAATTTATCCAGGCCACTGGTCTTCCCGCTTATTCAGGGTTTAAACGTTCACGCCAAAAAAACTAAGAGCTTGGCGGTTTAATTCAAGGCAAGCCTTTAACGAAAGCGCAATTCCACGAAACAGCAAAAGCCTTTCAAGATTGGTTATAAAATCAAAACCATCGTTTGAAGCATGGACTTTAATAGCTTACGTTAAAAAACCAATTTCAATCTGATTGAACGTTGTAAAAGTGCGTCAACAACGTGGCGAGCGCGATGAACGGCGCTAGCGGTATACGCCTTGGGGCATGTTTACGTCCGGCATTGGCCGGCGGTTCGGGCGCTACCCCGCTTTGGGTGAAACGAACGGCACGTTTTTGTTTATAACGCGAACAGCTTCGCCCGATTATAATGACCGAGGCCGCCAATCCAGCGAAAAAGACGCCCAGCATCGCCGCGGCCAGCACCGGAGCCGGATCAAGAAAGGAGCCGATCGCGGCCATCAGTTTGACATCCCCCGCGCCCATCCTGAAAAGCAGGTAAAAAGGGAGCAATGCGAAGAACCCGGTTCCCATCCCTTGTAAAGCTGCGGAAAATCCCTCGACCCCGTATAGCCAGGACCGAAGACAGAATCCTGCAACCAGCCCCGCGAGACAAACACCATTCGGAATCTTCCGGCTGGCCACGTCGAAGGCCGATGCTACCACCAATAGGACCCAAAGCGCGACCAGCACGTGTATTACCTCCAATCAATGCGATAATTGATCGCGCCAAAACCGCTTATAAAAGCCGCGCGCCCAACCCTGCCTCATTAGCGGTCCGCGTCGTCACCCAAGTTCCGCACAACGATGCGGAAATCGATTGGCTAGGATCTGTTGATATTTCACCAGATCCAGATGAAGGCGGCGGCACGGTATAGAAAACCCGTGACGTGGAGAGCAGTTTTCCCGAAACGTGAAAAGACGAGGCGATAGTGGTTGGTTTTATTGAAAAAACATTCAGTCACCCTACCGAGGAGTGAAGCGGTTAACAGGAGTCGGGGCCACCGATTCTATCTCCCCGCTTGGCAAGGTCTTGCACCGGCGAGTCGGCATCATAGCCTTTGTATCCAATCACCGGCTCGGTCGATACATCGGAGAACAGCGCTCGGCATCGTGAATGCCCGCTTTCTGGCCGCCGGTCAGGACGTGAAACCGCCCCGGGAGCGGCCCAGCGCCTCGCAGTTTGCAATGCTTTTCCGCACTCCCGCGGCACAGACGTGCGTGCGTACGATTGGGCTATCGATCAAACGTGCTGCAAATCCGGTTGTCTGCAACAAAGTTGCCCAAATCTGGTCACACGCCTCCTTGAACCAGCGGGCCAAGCGCTTAAATGACGTGTTCCAGTGAACCGATGTGCGCGGCAAGAATCGCTATTGTGCCCTACAACACAAAAATCCATAGCACGACGTCGATAAAACGGCGACACGCTTCGTGCGAACCAACGACACCTTTCGATGCTGCGTCAGAAAACGTTAAATTTTGCCTCATGGCTAGCCCGTCAACGTCGTTTGGTTCATTGACTTCATTCAAAACCTACGACATTATCCGTAGTTCCAGAAATGTTGCCAGAACTTAGCTTGCTCCGCCGCCGCCCGTTCCTGGAATGACCGCGTTTGACGCGGACCCGACCGCAGTCCAGATATTTGTGATTGCGGGATTGACTGCAGTAACTATCATGGCGGCCGACACCAAAACTAAAACGCCCGCGGTTATCAGCCATTCCACGGTTTCGCCACCGTCTTCGTTTCCGATGAATAATTTGATCGATTGAATTAACGTATTCATCCTTTTACCTAAAATTAAAGTTGTGTCTAGGAATTAATTTGCATATCCACTGCTGTCTTGTAATGCCTCCGGTAATACCGTTTCTCTGCCGAATTGCCCTTCCGTTCACGGTTTCGATTAATGCACTTGCCATGCCATTATTCATCGTATTCACGTAATATGATGATATCCTGCAGAATAGCCCGTTATTTAAAGCTTTTCTAATCGGGCTCAAGGCGAAGAATGTAAAAAATTCGGACACTCCCGGTGTAATTCAAATCACGTACTACCCGCATAGCGGGTAGTTTGAGGAAACCCCCAGAAGGGGGCTTGGGCCTACCTCGTCATTTAACCAAATAAGTTTAAATTGAGTTGCTCGTCCTTTTGCTCTCGTTCCTCCTGAGTACGAATGTAATTTAAAATCATGGATTCATCCAAACCCACC
>JBGTCG010000048.1:0-10749 GCA_041748915.1 Methylococcales bacterium | reverse complement strand
AAAGGGTGAAAGCGAGGAAACAAAACAGAAGAACGGACAAGAAAAAGAAAAGATTTAATTCAAATAGGGAACAAAAAAAGACGACCGGGCGCCGTTTTCAAACCGTCCGATTTAAGGTACTTTCAGATTGCCGCTGACAACAGAAACACGGAAGCTCAACACAACATGGGCAAATACCTCGACGATGCGCGCGTGAATGCCGAGGAGACCGAGAGCGGTCTCAGGGCAGTACGGGATGTAATCCGGCATGCCTTCGCGGAATTTCTGCTGCTTCCTACCTGTATCATCACTGCCTTCCTGTTGCTTGCCACACTCACGAGCTTTATCGACCGCGGCAATATCGCAGGGCTCGAGCGCATCCGCTCACTGTTGGAAACTTACGTATTCTCAGACGCACAAGGGACTAGCGAGCTACTCAGTACGGTTGCCTCCGGTCTGATAACGGTGACCACTTTGACGACCTCGCTACTGCTGATCGCGCTGCAGCAGTCCGCGAGCTCGCTCACGCATCAGGTCTACGACCAGTTTCTCAGGCGCCGTAATAATCAATTCTCCTTTGGGTTCTTCGTTGGTCTCTCGCTTTACGCACTTGTCATCCTGGCCAGCGTTGGGCCCGTCAATCCGGTCTTCGGCGCCATGGTCACCTTCGTTTTAACGGTGGTCGCACTTTATCTTCTTCTGGTGCTCTTCTACACCACTATTAACCAGATGCGTCCGGTGGTCATAATCGAGGCGCTCCACGACCATGTATTAGCGGCGCGCAAAGCGCAGATGAACCTCATCCGCAAGACACGTCGCACGTCCTGCTGCGATGCCCCGCGACGCACGCAGGTGATAGCCGCAAGACACGGCTTCGTGACCCGGATAGACCTTGACGCAATCGCCGAGGCAACCGCCCTGGCAGCAGCGGAGGTGGAGATCGTGCTAACCGTATCGGTCGGCGATTACGTGGCATTCCAGGATGTGCTCGCAGTAGTGAAGTCGCATACCGATGATGATGCGATCGCGGTTGGCAAGGCTCTTTACGCGGCGATTCGCCGCGAAAGTCAACGCGATATCGCGAGCGATCCGCTGAATGGGATCGAAGAGCTCGAAACCATCGCGTGGACCTCGATATCTACCGCTCAATCCGATCCCGATCCCGGGCTGCTGACGATCTATAATCTGCGTGACTTGCTCGCGCGCTGGTCGTCCGAAGACCTGCTCATGCGCACGCTGTCAGGGCTCGGCGATCATGTGCTCACCGGCGAGCTGAATGGAGCGCTTAGCCGTTTGATCGATGTTCTCAAACAAGCCGGGCGTGTCGAGACTGCCGCCGCCATCCAGGCGGCCCAGAACGAACTCGCCCTCTCCGTCGGCAAGCTCAGGTCGCGCGCGTCGCGGTCACCCTAAGGTCACCACTTTTCTTCAATGAGCCCGAAATACGGCTTGCGTCCGGTTGAGTATCAGGCGAACGCTGGTTATGAACGGCACGAGTCGGCGCTATGCTTGCTGCCCGATACCTCCGAACGCGGGGTGGTTTCCGGCGCGTGACAGCCCTGACCCACCGCACGGACTCTCTGGCGCCGGTCAAGGCCGAGGCGCGGACGGTCTTGCGCCGGCGCATCGCCGAAGCGGCGCAAACCGGCATCGCGGTCGTAATCGCGCTGCTGCTGTCGGCCGGCGGAATCGAGGCGAAAATCGCACGGCCCTGCAGGCCCCTACTTCATCGCCCGCACACCCTGAAATTCAATCTCTGCACGCCGGTTTTGCCGGCGTCCGGCGATCGTATCGTTCGACGCGACAGGTTCTGCCATTCCCTTGCCGGCGGTAGAGACCATACCGGCTTCCAGCCCCTTACCGACGAGATACGACTTCACGGCCGTCGCTCGGCGTTGCGATAGCCTTTCGTTGTAGTCCACCGGACCAATGCTGTCGGTATAACCGGTGACCGATACCGTCTGCCAGGTTACGTCGGTCATTTTCGCCACATCGGCCAGCAGTTTCGGCCGATCCTGCGGCTGGACTGTTGATCGATCAAAATCGAAATTCGCGATCGCCTTGACACGCACCGGTTCCACGTTACCGGTTCCGCTCGTCTGCTGTTGCGCTTCGGACATCGTCACGAGCATACAGAGTGACATTGAGATCAGCGTGGGTCGAATCAACACATACGCCTCCTGATTGATGATGAAAAATACATATCATTAACTTGCCCGACATGCCGAAGCGATCCCTTCGGCGACGGCGAGCACACTCCAGCGCGCATTCAGGTCGAGGCCCAGCGGTACCTCACGCCACATCGGATGGCCGCGGCTGCGGAGGGTCGCCTGTCCGTCGCACATCGCTTTCACCAGTGCGCCAATGCGCCCCGTGCCCTCGGTATCGCCATGAGCGGTGGTCACGAGGAAAGACATCACCGCCAGGCCGGCGGCGTCCTGTTTGAGCCAGCCTGCGTGGTCCTTCGCGCGGATCGTCGCGGGAAGGTACGCTTTCGTCCCGCGCCGGCTGACCGGGTGATCACGATCGACGGAGAGCAGCGCGATCGACGCGAGGGCCGCGGCTCCCTGCCTTGCCAAAAGCGCTTCCGATGCTACACCGATCACCGCGATGGCATCCGCACTGCGTTCATTCAGTAACTTGCGCAATGCTTCCGTGACGGAGAAATGGGTTACCTGTCGCGGCGCATTGTCGAACATCGCGCGATAGACTCCGTTCGCGGTCACGCTTCCGCTGCTCGCCGCCGGCCCGACGTTGATCGTTTTCCCTCGCAGTTCATGTACGTACCGCAAGCCCGAGCCGGCGCGGACGATGAACAGAATTTCGTCCAGTTGCAGCGGTGCGACCACACGCAGATTCTTCATCGCGCTGAACGCCCGGGCGTTGCCCTGCCGGGCGAGTTGCTTCAACAACTGCAATACATCGTACTGAACTATAGCGAGCGCGTTGCGATCGCCTTTGGCCGCGCCGAGCCGGTATAGATCTTCGATCGCATCGTGTCCCGGTAACGAGCGCAAATCGATCCCGGCTCGGGGTGCAATCCACCGAGAAAGATCCGCCGCCATAACAGCGCCGCTTCCATTTTCGGCTTCGGTTAAGATCGTCAGTGGCTGAAGCACTTCACCCGATTGAGCCGGAGACAACCGCTTTTGCCCGGTAGAGCGGACTATCAGCGGCTGCGTTCGCAGCCGGGTTGCCGGCGCCGTGACCGATGCAACCGGCAGGTTCTGCGATGATCGATCCGCAATGATCGATTCCCGGGCCAGGCGCAACGGATACCAAAACAGCAATAGAACCATCGCCGCGGTTGCAGAAACCAACAACCATCGGCCGACACAGCGATATCGGATGTTTGGTACGTTGATATGACCGGTGCGGTCAGAAATCGCGACCAAATGATCGGCGTCGATACGCCGTGACGTTTTTACAGGCACGGTATTCTCTTCAGGTTCGGGACGACCCGCTGCAGCCCGTTCAGCGCATACGCTTTGCGCGGCATCCAATTGTCGCGGATCGGCTGCCGACAGGACTGCCACGACCTTCGGCTGCGGCGGTGGGCGATATTCATTCGGCGCTATCGGTTGCGCCGGCGGAGGATAAAACCAGGGCAGCAAACGCTGACTGACGTCATCGAAGTCGGCCACGCGATCTCCAAGAGGTGCGAAGACTGGCGAATTGGCCACGTCTCGCATCAAGCGCAACAAGTTTAGCCTCGACGAGAGACGCTCCACCAGATCGGCCAATGAATCGGCGCTGTCGATTCCCATTTCTTCGGCAACCACAGAAACATCATCCACATCAACTGCCGTTTTATTTCTCTCGTAGGCCAGATTAAGAGATCTATCGCATAATAAATTAATCAAACGGGGTGTTCCACCTCCGGTACTGGCCGCCAAAACGACTGCTTTCCAACCTGGGTACGTAAACAAAGTCGGGTCTCCGCCAGCGACCTGAATGCGGTACGAAATATACTTACGTATGCGTTTTGAGTTCATCCTGCCAATATATTCCAGATTCGAAACACGCTGTTCAAGGGGTTTCATATCCGGGTTGTTTATCGCATCCTTGATTTCTTCCCGCCCGAGCAGGAAAATCTGGATGAGCTTTTTGGAACTTTCCTCAAGATTGTCCAGCTCGCGAATGCCATGAAATATATCGTCGCCCATCAGATGGGATTCATCGATAATCAGTACGCATCGTTTTCCTCGAGCATGGTTTTCCAAAAGTGTCCGCCCAACGGCCGTCAAAACCAAATCCCGTTCAGGGGTGATGATTTCTGTCCCAAGCTCCTGCGCAATAAAAACGAACAGGTCCAGGCTATTTTTCGGTGGCTCTGCGATCCAGATCACCTTAATATCGCCCGAAAAAGTGGATGTTATTATCTGGGCCAATGTGGTTTTTCCCGATCCAATTGGACCGGTCACGATGACGAGTCCTCTACCGATTTTTAGCGATTCGGTTACCCGTCGGCGGACCATCGAGTAGTCGCCCTGATCGAAAAAAAACACAGGGTCAGCCACATTCTCGAAGGGAAGTTTCTTCAAACCAAAATGGTGAGTATACATATCGTGGAACAATCGACAGAGAAGTGTCTTTGTGACTGCGGACGGCCGGCACGGTCACTTGCAAATCCAAGCGTATTGAGGTGGACAGAGCGGATAACGATGCCACATTCCATTTGTTGGAGATCAGCGTGATTTCACGCCCGAATTCCGTTGCAAAACCCGGTCGCAACACCACCACTTCGGGTCTTAGCCGCATCGATTTTCGAGCGACGGATTTACCGTACAACAAGCCCAGCAAAGATTCGCGCGGAAGCTCGGCGAAAGCCTTTGCCCCGACTTCACGCATGCGCCACAGCGCTGTCATACGGGAAAAATACCCCTGAAGCGCTGGTATGTCAATTTTGATGATGAGTGATGTAGAGAACAAATTAACTGTTCGGGTTTGTAGCACAACATGAACATGCATGCGGCTCAATGCGCATGGCCGTACCTAACCCCTTCCCTGATCCTCTCCCGGAGGACCCGGAAGGAGACGATCTTGGGTTCAAAATTATCAAGGTGGTGGGACCCGTTACGGATTTAGCTTCACCTTTGTCGGCGACGCCGCACAGTTATTCAGCGCAAATATAAAAAGCTCAAGACCAAAGCACAGGCGGTTCGACGGGTTCAGGCTTTTAAGGGGAGCCATCCACGCTTGTTTGCCGTAGCCGTCCTCCATGACCGCTCCCCGCGTGCGGGCAGTTTAAGTAAGCCATCCTGGTCGGTCCCCCGATCACTACTTGATCAATTGCAACGGGAAACATTGGCTGACGGCCCAGAAATCACGGTTCTTGGAAAGGAGTGGCAGATCATCGCGCAGACAGAGTTGCGCAATCACGCAGTCGATCGTCGACCGAATAGTATAGCCCTTGGCGCGACAAATCCGGTAAATCCTCGCTGCCTCGATGTAATCCGATCGGGTCGGTTCCTTGGGGTAGTCGAATGCTTCCAGCAAACTGGAAATTTTGGTCGCTTCGGATTCGGTGCGCAGACCCGTCAAAAGTTCCGTCCATACCAAGCCGGGGAGAGCGATGGGTTCGGCATCGAACATCGCCTGTGCCAGCCGATCCGCCTCGGGTGAGGCATGGCCATTAAAATAATCGATCCAGACCGAGGTATCGACTAGCATCAGCTCTCTTCTGTATTCCGCAGGGCACGTAACTGATCGAGGTCGCCCTGCCACGGAATCTGACCACGCAGGGCCAGTAATTGCCGCCGTTTCAGGGTCTTGGCGAATTCCGTCAGGGCTGCCTGGATAGCGGCTTTTTTGGTCGGGAAGCGGCCCAACTCCACTACCTCGTCAAGTAGGTTTTCATCCAAATCGACATGGGTTCTCATGGGACTGATCTCCTATTAATAACACACATAATTCTGTCATATTTATGCACGTGATTCAAGGAACGGCATCCCATGACCCATCTGTCAAAGCGTCTATGCTTGATGGATGTGGAGTTATCGTCGCCCGCCCGCACCACATGATCAAAGCATTCGGTCGATGTCTCCTGGCGCTCTTTGGGGTAGTGATTCTCGCAGTGCCCGCAGCGGCCTGCAGCGCAGAATCGCAGAGCGGTATCCGGCTGCTCGCGCACGGCGTTCACGCGCACCGCGGGCATACGCAGGAAGCCTCCGCCAATGTCTGGAATACGAATGTCGAGGAATTAGCGCGCAGCCTCGACCAGCGACGCCCGACCGAAGTCGCCTTCGGGATGGCGGACCCACAATTGATCCAAGCCGCGGTGGACCGCCTGCAGCGCAGAGGAGTCGAAGCAAGCGTCGGCTGGAACGAAGGGTCAGGCGCAGGCAAGGAATATGACCAGCGCAACCACGCTCAAGGCGCTCCGCACCGCGTGTAGCTTGCCCCAGCGCGATAAAAGCTGCCGCGCAGACTCTGAGCCTCGGTCCAAAGCCGGATTAACCAGTTGGTTGTTCGTGGGCATGATGACGAGTAGCGTGAATGGAATAACCGAGCCAAGCAGCAGCCCGCCGATGAGCCACCACATCCCCGACCCCGCAGCCCAGGCCGCCACCGCAGACACCAGACCCAACACGGCAAGCAAAACTTGCATCACCGTCGCTTTACGATAACTGGCCGGAAAAACCGTAGCGGCCAATTCGGTGCCGCATTCCATCCGGGCCGGATGCTCAACAATGTTGATGTACACCGCAGCACCCGCGAAAAGCGCACAGCAAATGGTTGCGACGAATTCAAAGAATGCCATCAGACCTAAGGTCACGATTGATTCTGGACCTCATTGATTTGGCGATTCCTTGGGTGGCCACACCGGTCTATTTTCCTCAACCGGACTTTCAAGACCGACTGAGTTGCCTTCCGGGTCAGCCACAACTGCGTAGCGTGTCCCCCAGAATACGTTATAACGTGTATATCTATTCCCAGCAACCGATAGAACCCAAGCGTTTCGTCGAAGTTCTTTGCGACGATGTTGATCTTCGCAAGGGTTCTGGTTAGTTTTTTTGTCATGCTGCCTCCGAACATTCGCATCACGCCTGACGCCAATTGGACGCAGCACAGGTATGGGTCACGTCTTGCGGGTATCCGGCATGTCGGGATACGGAATGCCCCTGCCGGTCTCGATGTATTGCTTAAAGCTCGTGCCCAAAAAATACGCCCAGCCCTGGTTGCAAACATCATAACACGGGGATTCCCGATAGCCTCTCTGCGCGAAGTCGAGTCGCGTGCAATGGGTCTCTGGCGTCAGCGTAAAAAGGAGACGAAAGACATCCCTGTATTTCGCCCTGCGGGTCGCTTCGCGGTCCAAATCCGCTCCGGGCGGATTTGTCAATGCTGCATCATCGATGGTCTGTTTAGCTCCGAAAGTTAAGCCGTACGGTTTGACGAGGCTGTCATAAACGCGGCAGCAATTGTGAAGGTGGAGGCCGAAGGCCGCCCGCAGGGGCGTGCACAAGGATGTGCTCGACGAATTTGATCAGACCGTGAGTTGGCAAGATGAAGAACGTCACTTTTCAATCGCTGTCCCGATTGCCTGATCGGACCGGCATAGCCGTCTTTTCGTCTTGTTGATCATTAATCCCTCTTTGCGGCTATCGCGGTTCACCGAACACTCACAAAATAGGCATCAAGGTCCACTTCCGGTCTCAATTTTTGTCTCGCGGTTAGCGCCTCTCGTACAAAAGACTTGTATTTCGTCTCGCGTTTTTTTAACAACGAGCGTTAAAATTCCTATTCCTTCCTTTCCTCTCGGTCAGCGGCCACGAGGGTCGGTCAGCGGCGGTGTTGCACCGCTTCCTTATTAATGAGTCCAGCCCTCTGCCCGCCACTCCTCAGCGCGCTTTTCGATATCCACCGCCTGGTTTCGCCCCAGGATCGCCATCGCTTCATCGATCCGTTTCCCCGCGGCGCGAACTAAGACCAGGATGCCGCCCCGCCGCACCGCTTCGGTATAGTAGCCGATTTTGTCCTTGGGCACGCCCAGCTTTTCAGCTGAGGCGAATAGCCCGCCGGCGGCGGCTCCAACGCCGGCACCGAATAGAGTGGTAGCCAGAGCACCAACGGCGGCCACCCATCCGATGCCGGGAATTGCGAGCTCGGTGAGACCAACCAACATGCCGCCCAAACCCCCGACCATAGTGCCTGTGCCCACCCTACTACTGATCTCCTCGGAGGTCGGGGCCGCGCCTTCGAGAGTCTCCATCCGGGGAACGCCCTCAAGATTAGAGGCCTTGTAACGAGACCATTCGCCGGTGGCATCGCTGGCCAATAGGCCGATGTCGTCCCGCGAATATCCGGCCGAAATCAGGTCCCGTGTCGCGTTCTGGGCTTCCCGGAGGCTATCGAATAAGCCGATTACGGTCTTCATATTTGGATTCTCCTTGGTGATAAAGGCCCGCTTTCATTCTTATGTACAGCGATACGTTGTGTACCGCCATACGCCAAATGTTCAGGCATGTTGTACAGCCATCTGCCTGCAGGACTCGGCGCAGTGCCGGGATGCCTGGGCGCAATTTTGCCTATGGGCGTCCTGATACCGGTCACACTCTTCGGCACAGAGAGCGCAGATATCTTCGGGTGGCGAAAGACATCCCTGTTGCGGCATGACAGCCATTCCCTGTCGTAGTGCACCAAAGCAATATGAATGCCACCATCGGCGCCCATATAGATCAGCCCAGATCAAAAAAGGGACGGTTTTGTAAAACTTACCTGTAAAAGCTACCCAGGATGTAAGTCTTACCGGAACTAACTTTATCCATCTCGGCAGAGCCAATGGGTCGTCCGCGGGATGGTTACACAGGGAGACCCTGTGCTCACGTATTTTTAGCGGAAGTTCCCGAACGATCTGCACCTTTTTACACTACTCACAGGTATCTGGCCAATGTGCAGGAACAAGGCTTCGATAACAATCCTCTACCCGAAGGCGTCAAAAGACATGCGGCCCGGGAAGGTTCCGTTGTGCGCGGCACTGGAAGCGGAGATCGCGGAGCTCGACGATGCGGAAAAGCACGAATTTCTGGCCGACCTGAAGCTCGTCGAACCTGGACACCGCTCGAGGAACAAGCCTATGAATCTAAACACTTATTTCAGGCGAGGGTGCAAGAAGTCCGCGCCTGGACGATTCCGGTCGGGGCAACCGCGCCCGAAGCGGCCGGGGTAATCCACACCGATTTCCAGAAGGGCTTCATCCGCGCGGGAATTATTTCCTACCGAGTCTATATTGAGTTCAAGGGAGAGCAGGGCGCGAAAGACGCGCGGAAATGGCGTCTCGAGGGCAAGGATTACGTGATGCAGGACGGCGACGTCGCGCATTTTCGAATTAACGTTTAGGGAAACGCTGAATAAATCCATCCTGGATTTCTCAGCGGCCGTCGACCCTGCCAATGACGTTCGGGGTTGACTCACAAATTCCAACGCTGACAGCATTCGATTTTGGCAGCACATCCCTGTACCGCGGGACGTTCTGATTCAATCAGAGCTTCCCTGGCCGCCCTGGGAGTCGCTGATCCTTCTTCGCTCGCCGCGCCGCGAGATCAGGGCGTCCGCACTGTTCGCACCGCGGTGGTGAGAAGGTCCCAAAGATCGAATACTCTCGCGACATAGGCATCGTGTAATTCAAATCCCTGCCCTTTTCCGAGCAGTTGTTCCTCGAGCGCATCCAGCAATTTATTCAGTTTTCGTTCATGAATGTGCAGGGCATGTTGAACCGGATCCGCGACGAAACCCGCAAAGACCGCGATTGTTCCGAAAAGAACCATTAAGCCGCCGAGCGTGCCGACGAGAATACCGGTCGAAACGGCCGCCGGGAAAATGCTGTAATACAGAGAGCCGAGCGTCGAACCTAACACGAATTGAGATACCGCGAGGTGATGGGCGATCGCGGCCGCCGCCGCATTCCCCATCGCCACGGTACCGGGTGTGAATTTGTGAAACGCGGCGGCGCCTGCCGCCAGATTCAGCAGGGAGCCTGTTAATTCAGCCGCGGCCGTGCGACTCGCGGTGTAGGTCAGCAGAAAGTCCTCCAGATTTTTTCTGAATGTTTTCTGCCGGGCTCGTTGATTCAATCGCTGAAGTTCCGGTATTAGCCGCTTGGCCAGATCCGGGTGCGCGAGGATCTCTGCGAACAGAGCGTCCCCGGTGAATCGGCGATTTGACTGCTCGATCGGCAGCTCGAGTAATTCCGTGTAGATCAACCATTCGATTTCCCGTTCGACATCGGTTTTCAGGCCCGGAGGGCAGCGCGTCAGCCATTCGGAGGCCTGTTTCATTCCGAGCCTCCCGATAAGCCGGCCAGCGCTTCTGGCCATCAAATACGGCCCGGCCCAAATGAGGTTGGCGGGACTTCGCAACAAATCTTTCCCGAGTGCCTTGCGATTCAATCGGGCCGCGCCTTTGACGGAAAAATGCCGGCCGCAAAAGGGCTTCACCAGTGAGCGGCGTTTTTTCAGATAGGTCAGCCCGGCCTCGGTGACGATCCGGTCTATGGCGTCCATCGCGAGACTCGGTTCCATTACAGGTCGATTCTCGAAGGTGTAGAGATCACGTCAGGAACGATCGCGAAATAAGGAGTCATCTATTGCTATTTGAAGTTAATACCCAGAATGGCTGAAAGATTTTTTTATTGTCTCTGTACGCTAGTTCAAAACTATGCACTTTAGTGCAAGGCTTTAGCTGCTACACAGTTATGATAAGCTTCCCGGGTGAAAGAACAAAGGCTCGGAGGGCATACTGTAAGCATTCTCATGTAGAATATCCGGC
>JBGTCG010000047.1:0-12438 GCA_041748915.1 Methylococcales bacterium | reverse complement strand
TTCAGAAGCTCTTCTTCATCCAGTTGGCTCAGATCGTAATCGCTCAGATCCATGGACTCCATAATACGCTACTATTTCATCATGTTGTAGCTCTTTTTGAAGATTTAATGTGCACTTATTGCCAGGGGTCTGAATATTTACCAAAAAATTAGACTCATCGATCATTGACAAACCCCTAAACCAGAATATATTGAATAGAGTATTTTAGTGAATACCGTATATCGCTAATACAACAGTGGTTGAAAACTTTAGTTACCGACCAAAGGTTCGGCATGCCATAAAGGATTGCTGGACTTCGCTTACCATAACAACAAGAATCCGGTAACGCTGACTGAAAGTGCGCAACGGCAAACCATTTCAATGTGACTATTGGATCAGTTGTGTGCACGTTACGCAGAGCCGGAATAGTGACCCGAGTCGCACGACCGGGAGGAGGATACCGGCTCGGCAGTCCACTCGATCAGGTTGCGGATTTCGATTGCTGCAGTTGGCGAAGCCGTCGATTCGACGAAATGTGGCGGCATGGCGGACTTTCCGAATAATCAGCCCTTTCTGATCCATTTGGTATCGCTGGATTTGAGCCAATAGATCGGTCAGTTCGTTGCGGAACAATCATTAGTGGCGTGGACAGCTTCGCGTGCTGGCGAAGCTTTGCCGATGCAGGCACGGCGGAACCGGCAATGCTCTGAGTTTTGAATTTGGCCGAGTAGACATGACCCCTCGCGATGGCTGAGTGTGCTGGATTATACAACGAATTGCGATTTGGCAGAATCATTAGGGCGGAACGATTCGTTGATCGAACGGCAAGCATAAGTATGAACGTTAAGACCTATCGTAATAGCAATAGGAATAAAGAACTTAAGAAGTACGCAAGCTAGCCAACCGGGGCGGGCAGCGACCAACACCATGAATATTCAATTAGGAAAGAGTCTATGAGAGTTGTTTTATTTTGCGGTGGGTTGGGAACTCGATTGCGGGAGTATTCCGAAACCATTCCTAAGCCGTTGGCCCACATCGGCCCGCGTCCCATGATATGGCATTTAATGAAGTACTACGCACATTTCGGGCATAAGGATTTCATTTTATGCTTGGGTTATCGGGGCGATTTGATCAAGGATTATTTCTTGAATTACAACGAATGCATGTCGAATGACTTTACGATGAGCGGAGAAGGTAAAAAGATTTGCTTGCATAATAGTGATATCGATGACTGGCGCATTTCTTTCGTGGATACCGGATTGAAATCAAATATCGGCCAACGTCTCAACGCCGTGAAGAAATACCTGGAAGATGAAGAGATGTTTCTCGCGAACTATGCCGATGGCTTGTCCGATCTACCCTTACCAGAATACATTGCGGATATCAAAGCCTCTGGGGTCGTGGCGGGTATTCTTGCGGTGCGTCCATCGCAGAGTTTTCATACCATTCGAATGGGAAGAAATGAGTTAGTGGAAGGCCTCAATCACGTACGCGAAACTGAAGTATGGATCAATGGCGGATTTTTCGTATTTAGAAAGGAAATATTCCAGTACCTGCGTGAAGGTGAAGAATTGGTCGAGCAACCGTTCTATCGCCTTATCGCCGAGCGGCAACTGGCGTCTCGGCGTTACGAGGGGTTTTGGGCGTCAATGGATACATTAAAGGACAAGAATATGTTCGACGATATGTACGAACGTGGCATGCGCCCGTGGGAAGTGTGGAATAACCATCATCGATTGGACCTGACTTCACTCTGGATCCAGCCGGGCGTAGAAGTACAGCGGTCGTAGCGTCCGATAAGTGCATAAAATCGCATTGACGAGCACCCGAGCGCCGTTGCGTTCGCTTTTGTTCATCGGCGCGCATAGCGACGATATCGAAATCGGATGTGGCGCCACGGTCTTAAGATTCGTGAAGGAGCACCCCGAGATCGAGGTTTATTGGGTGGTGTTCAGCTCCGATGAGCGGCGGGCAGCGGAGGCGCGGCGGAGTGCCGAAGCGTTTCTCGACGGAGCCCGGTCGAACACGATAGTCATCAAAGAATTTCGTAACGCTTTTTTCCCTTATATCGCATCCGATATCAAAGAGTATTTCGAACAACTGAAGAGGGAAGTTTTTCCGAACATCGTGTTCACGCATCGCCGGACCGATTTACATCAAGATCACCGGACGCTTGCGGAACTTACATGGAACACATTTCGTGATCATCTGATCCTGGAGTATGAAATAGCGAAATACGAGGGTGACTTGGGTCATCCTAATGTCTTCGTGCCGGCATCGAGAGAATTTTGTGAACGCAAAGTGGATATCATCACTAAAAGCTTCACGAGCCAAAACGATAAGCACTGGTTTTCTGGGGACACTTTCTTTGCGCTGATGCAACTCCGCGGGGTCGAGTGCAATTCGGAGACTGGCCACGCCGAAGCGTTTCACTGCCGGAAATTAGTGGCTTAGGTCGACGAACCCGAGTCGCCGGCTTCGATTGGCTTTTGATCTTGCACTATTTAGGCTTGCACTAGAGGTCCTTTCTCGCCCATAATTGGCGAAGGGAATCCGGGATCTGCTGGAACAGGATTATTTCCGCAATGTCTCAGAAAGAGAGGCGATGCAAGTCAGGCATAAGGTGAACTTGCCAGCCGGGTCCGCAACCGGCAACCAAGAAACCGCCGGAGACCGACTTATTCTTTGCGGACGAGCCTGAAAGTCTGTTTTTCCTCGGTCGAACCTACTCGCGACAGATTTGTCGTTAAAGAGTTCGCCTATTCAACTCGAACGTTTCCAAAGATCCGGTTCGATCTCCGGTGCTCCGATCGCGAACTTCGGACAATTTCCGGAGATTCATACAGAGAGTGCGCCGCTCGCCGCCTCAACATTACTGCCCAGGATCGGAACGGCTTACATTCTTTTCTGGAGCAGCGAAGATCTCCATTCGCCCCGGATATCGCTGGGCGGGATTGACCAGGATCGGTCAACGAACTTAAATATCCATAGTATTCCCGATTGGCCCTTTTCACAAGCTGCCGACCCAATGCAGATGAAACAATAATTTAACGATGATATATTTTGATTACAATGCAACCAGCCCGCTGAAACCGGGGGTTCTCGAGGCGATGTTGCCTTTCTACCGCGATTTTTACGGAAACCCCTCGAGCCTTCACCGCATCGGCCGGATCGCCAGGGACGCGGTTGAAAATGCCCGGAGTCAGATTGCGGCGCTGGCCGGAGCCTCCCCTTCGCAGGTTCTTTTCACGTCGGGCGGTACCGAGGCGAACGGCCTCGCGATCCGTGGTTTGGCCGGTACTGTTCCGCCGGGACGGATTCTCGTGAGTCCGATTGAACATTCCTCGGTCGCCGAACCGATCAAAGCATTGGCGCGAAAAGGCTGGCCGGCAACCGCACTGGAAGTGAATGATCAGGGTATAATTTGCGGCGAGTCGCTCGAATCCGCGATCGGGGCTGATCTACGCTTTGCGAGCTGTATGATCGCGAACAATGAAACCGGGGTCATCCAGAATATTCGATCCATCGCCGCGATGCTACGCGAACGAAACATCCCGATTCATTGTGACGGAGTTCAGGCGTTCGGTAAGATCCCGCTCGATTTTAGCGCGCTGGGTATTAGTTTTTTGTCTTTGTCAGCACATAAAATAGGGGGACCCAAAGGCGTCGGGGCACTCGTAATCGATAAATCCATACGCCTCGAACCGCAGCTTCGAGGCGGCGGTCAGGAAAACGGGCTGCGTGCGGGAACCGAAAACGTGCCCGCGATAGTAGGATTCGGCGCAGCGGCGGAAATTGCGGGGCATGATCTGGAAAAAAATACCCGTCATCTCGTCAAGCTCAAACAGAAACTCGAGCAAAGCTTGAAAAAATTACTGTCGGCAACAATATTCTCTGCATCCGCCGAAACACTGCCGAATACACTGATGATGAGTTTGCCTGGTTTGGATGGAGAAATGATGGTCATGGAACTCGACCGAAAAGGAATTGCGGTTTCCAGCGGTTCCGCATGCTCGAGTCAAAGCACCGAACCGAGCCCTGTGCTGATTGCGATGGGAGTCCCCGAGGACCTGGCCCGAAGCGCCGTCAGGATCAGCCTGGGCCCCGAAAATACCGATTCGGAAGTTGATCAGTTTCTGCGCACGGTATACCGGATCGTTGCCGTGGATCCCGTCATGGCCGGCGGCTAGCCATTCGATCCCGCTCCCGGTCCGGCGGGACCACTATGGCCTGTTTATCGCGCGTTATTCACCGGCCGGAGATAGCGGGGCTCAATGCGCGGTTTCACATTCTTTCTTTAATAACGTTTAGGGATTTAGAAATGTCAATTCATATAACCGAAAATGCAGCCACTCAGGTTCAAAAACAGCTCGCCCAGAGGGGCGGTGGGCTTGGACTTCGGCTCGGCGTCAAACAATCCGGTTGTTCCGGCTTCGCCTACGTGATCGAATTCGCCGATCGATTCGAAGAAAACGACCGGGTATTTGAAGACTTCGGCGTCAAGCTCGTGGTGAACGATAAACACCTGCCGCTGCTCGACGGCGTGCGGATCGACTATCAGAAACAGGGTCTGAATGCAACTTTTAAATTCGAAAATCCGAATGAAAAAGGTAGCTGCGGCTGCGGTGAAAGTTTTTCGGTCTGACTGTGCCCGGGCCCTAGTCTCGACGCTTCAATTGCCTCATTGATCATTGACCGTTAGAATAAACGGATTTTCATTTGATTTGACACTCCAGGGAATTCTGAACGGACCGAACGTACGGGATGTTCTTCAATCTGCAATCGCAGTGGATCAGTCATCTGGGCGCTGTTAGCGGAGCTTTCTGAATGGCGATCGAACGTACATTGTCAATAATCAAACCGGATGCGGTCGCGAGGAATCTCATTGGAGAAATCTATCGCCGCATCGAAAAAGCAGGGCTCCAGATCGTCGCCGCGAAAATGCTGCACCTGACCCGGCGGCAGGCGGAAGGTTTTTATGCGGTCCATAAGGAACGTCCGTTTTTTGATGGCTTCGTCGAATTCATGACTTCCGGCCCGGTCATGATTCAGGTCCTGGAAGGGGAAAATGCTATTTCCCTGAACCGCGAACTCATGGGCGCGACCAATCCTGCCGACGCCGGTCTCGGAACCATTCGCGCGGATTTCGCGACCGCGACCGACAGAAATGCCGTGCACGGTTCAGACGGGCCCGATACCGCGAAAGAGGAAATTGCCTACTTTTTCTCTGAAAATGAAATCTGCGCTCGCGCCCATTGACGCGGCCAGGACTAATCTTCTGGATTTTGACCAGAAGTCGTTGGCGGCTTTTTTCGTTGAAATGGGCGAGAAACCATTTCGCGCGCCTCAATTGCTGAAATGGATCCATCAGAAAGGGCTGGCCGATTTCAAGGAAATGTCGGATCTAAGCAAAGAACTCCGGCAAAAACTCGCCGCAGGTTGTGAAATCCGCGGGCCGGCAATCGTCTTCGACCGGACTTCCGATGACGGAACCCGAAAATGGCTGCTGCAAACCAACTGCGGCAATCGCATCGAAACCGTATTCATCCCCGAGGATCACCGCGGAACCGTGTGCCTTTCTTCACAAATCGGCTGTGCGCTGGACTGCACTTTTTGCGCCACCGCAAGACAGGGGTTCAATCGAAACCTGAGTGTCGCCGAAATCATCGGACAGCTACGCATGGCTTCGGCAGCGCTCGGTGACCATCAGCGGATCAGCAACGTCGTCCTGATGGGCATGGGGGAGCCTCTGCTGAACTTCGGCAATGTCGTCAGCGCGATGAATCTGATGCTGGATGATGCGGCCTACGGCTTGTCGAAACGTCGGGTTACGCTGAGCACCTCCGGCGTGGTGCCCGCGATTTATCGCTTGCGCGACACTATCGACGTTGCATTGGCCGTTTCTCTGCACGCGCCGGACGATGAACTTAGAAACCAGCTGGTTCCAATCAACCGGAAGTATCCGCTGAAGGATTTGATTCAGGCGTGCCGGGGCTATGCAGCCGGTGTGAAGCACCGTAAGATCACGTTCGAATACGTCATGCTCGACGGAATCAATGATTCGCCGGGCCATGCCCGCGCGCTGAGCCGGTTGTTGAGTCAGGTCCCGTGCAAAATCAATTTGATCCCGTTTAACTCGTTTGCCGGGAGTGGCTACCGGTGCTCCGGATCCGACGTGATCGGCAGTTTCCAGGAGATCCTGATGTCATCCGGCTACATCACTACCGTGCGCAAAACGCGCGGGAACGATATCGACGCCGCATGCGGCCAATTGGTCGGCCAGGTTCAGGATCGTACCCGCAGAACCAAACCGATCGCTTTGCCTACCCCATGAAAAATAAATTCGTGCTCCTGTTGTTGATTTGCGTTGGAATTTACGCATGCAGCACGGTAAAAAAGCAGGACGCTGACCTTGATGTTCCCGAAGAAAGCCCGGCCAATGTGTATACCAATCTCGGGATAGAATATCTCGTGAGAGGGCAGGATGATCTGGCCCTGGAGAATTTCAAAGCTGCGCTGAACACTGATTCCGGAAACAGCGAGGCTCATCACGCCATCGCAATCCTGTATCGGAAATTGAAGCAAAAGGACCTCGCTGAATATCATCTCCAAAAGGCGGTAAGTCTTAGGGCTTCCAACGCAAGTGCGCAAACCGATTACGGAAATTACCTGTGCGATGAGGGAAACTACGCGGAAGCGGATGAACGTTATCAAAAGGCGATCGGGACTCCGTTGTACAAAACGCCGTGGAACGCAATGACGAACGCGGGCATGTGCGCGCAAAGCGCCGGCCGGCTTGAAGACGCCGAGAGTTACCTGCGCGATGCGTTAAAATTACGGCCCGAATTCGGGCCGGCGCTCCTTGCAATGGCCGAGATCAGCCTCAAAAAGGGAAACCCTCTGTCGGGAAGAGCCTTTATCCAGCGCTATCTGGGCAACGCCAAACCGACGGCGCAAGCGCTTCTGCTAGGCGTGGATATCGAACAGGCTTTAGGCGATGCGGCCGCGGCGGAAAGCTACAGGTCGCAACTGAAAAGCCAGTTTCCGGATTCGAAAGAGGCTCTATCATTGGGCGATTGATGGCACAAAAAAGCATTTTGCCGTCAACAAACTTCAATTCCCCGGAAACCTGAGCGCTACTAACCAAAGTAGTCCGGAAACGATCGCGTCGTTCCGGATCGCCGCGCGCCCTGAACCCTAAATTGAATTTTAATGGCAGAAAATATTCAAGCAATTCGAGGAATGCATGACATCCTGCCCGGTCAGACCGCATTGTGGCAGCACGTCGAAGCCAGATTGCGCAACTTGCTGGCAGCGTATGGTTACCTCGAAATCCGTTTGCCGATCGTCGAAAAAACCGAGCTGTTCCGGCGTTCCCTCGGGGAAGTCACGGATATTGTCGAAAAGGAGATGTATACGTTCGATGATCGCAATGGCGATTCGCTGACGCTACGGCCCGAAGGGACGGCCGGTTGTCTCCGGGCGTGCATCGAGCATGGCCTGTTGCATAATCAGGTGCACCGTCTCTGGTATCTTGGCCCCATGTTCCGCCATGAACGCCCGCAAAAAGGCCGTTATCGCCAGTTTTACCAGGTCGGGGTGGAAACCTACGGGATGCCCGGCCCCGATATCGACGCGGAAATCATCCTGCTGGGCCGCCGGCTTTGGCGGATATTCGGAATCGAGTCGAAACTCGAACTCCAGATCAATTCGCTCGGAACGCCCGAGGACCGAAACCGTTACCGCGGGCAATTGGTACAGTACTTCATTAGCCGGCGGACCGAGCTCGACGAAGACAGCCTGCGGCGCCTGGCGAGCAACCCGTTACGAATTCTGGACAGTAAAAATCCGGCAATGCGCGATGTCATCGCGGATTCCCCTGTGCTCACTGATTTTCTGGACGGACCCTCACTCGATCATTTCACCCAGTTGCGCGCCCTGCTCGACGCCCTTGACGTAGGTTATAGGGTTAATCCGCGTTTGGTCAGGGGGCTTGATTATTACGGTAAAACGGTATTTGAATGGGTTACCCGCGAACTCGGAGCGCAAGGAACGGTCTGCGCCGGGGGCCGCTATGACCTGCTGGTCGAGCAACTCGGGGCCAAATCGAATTTTGCCGTGGGTTTTGCATTGGGAATGGAACGACTGCTTGAATTGCTCACGGCTCAGAATTTGACCGCAACCGATCCTCCGGTTGATGTTTATCTGATTCATTCAGGCGGCGAAGCCAGCGTTACAGTCTTTAAGATCGCTGAGCAGTTGCGCGATTCCCTGCCGCAACTGCGTCTTGTGGTGCATTGCGGTGCCGGGGGGTTTAAAAGCCAATTCAAACGCGCCGACCGCTGCGTCGCCGGCTATGCCCTGGTTCTCGGTGACGAAGAACTCACCCGCGGAAACATTGCGGTTAAATCGCTGCGGCACGACGAGCCGCAGGTTTGTATGGGTCAGTCCGAAGTAGCCAGATATCTTAGAGAAAAATTGCGTATGCCTGAAGGAGGAAGCCGTGGAACTTTATGACTCTGAAGACCATCCATTCGAAACCATTAAAAAATGGTTCAGTGAAACCGGCCGGGCGATCGCGGTCGGGTTGATAATCGGCATTGCATGCATTCTGGGCTGGAACGGATGGAAAAATTATCAGCTTACCCAGGCGCGCGAAGCATCGGATCTGTTTCAGGAACTACTAAAGGCTACCGAAGGTTCCAATCCTGATTCGTTCATTAAACTCAGCGAGCGGATCAAGACCGATTACCCCGCTTCACCCTATGCGGGCTATGCGGGATTTTTCCTGGCCAAACGGCATGTCGAAACCGGTAACCTCGAGGCTGCCCGCGAGGAGCTCGAAACGGTCCTGGCTGAATCATCGGAGCCTTCCCTGAAGAACATCGCGCGGCTGCGGTTGCTGCGCATCCTGCTCGCCGAAGGAAAGTGCCAGGAAGCACTTGATCTGATTAATGGTTTCGATGTATCCGGTAGCGGGAACTTCGAGGCTTCCTATGAAGAATTGAAAGGCGACGCGTATGTCGCGCTGGGCAGGGAACGAGAAGCGCGCAGCGCGTACAAGAGGGCCTCCGAACTGGGCCGGAAATCGAATTTTCTGGATCTCAAAATAGGAGATCTGCCGGTGCCCAGCGCGCCCGGATTACCGCAATAATGACGCTGCGGTTTTTAATCCCTGTAGTGCTTGGATACATCCTGTCCGGTTGCGCGGCGATGGAACCCGTGTCGGACGCATTGGGCGGTATATTGGACCCTTTGCTGGAACAAGATAACGCCGAACCGCCGCATGAACTGACCGAGTACACTGCCGAGATCAAACCCGAAATCGTCTGGCAGGAAACGATTGGCGTCGGCAGCGACGGATTGTATTTAAAACTGGGTCCGGCGATCGTGAACGACAAACTGTTCATCGCCGATCATGACGGCCTGGTCCAGGCCAGAAATCGGAGTAATGGCGATCTGCTCTGGGAAACCGATACCAATAAACGGATCTCCGCAGGGCCTGGAATCGGTAGCCACGCCGTATTGGTCGGGACCAGTGATGCAGAACTCCTGGCGCTGAATCCCGATGACGGTTCGATTCTTTGGACCCAACAAATATCCAGTGAAGTGCTGGCGACGCCGCAGACGAGTGGAAATGTCGTCGTGGCGCGTGGCGTCGACGGCAAGCTGGTTGGATTGGAGGAGTCTACCGGCGCGAATTTGTGGATTTATGAACGCAGCGTTCCTCCTTTAAGTCTCAGGGGAATCGCAAATCCGGTGATCGAAGGAAACAACGTCATCGAAGGACATGCGAGCGGAAAACTGGTCGCGTTGCGGTTGAGCGACGGCAAAGTAGAATGGGAAACCAGTGTCGTGATGCCCGAGGGAAGATCCGAACTCGAACGGCTGGTTGATCTCGATGCGGACCCGCTGATTGTCGAGGATGTCATTTTCCTCGGGAGTTTTCAGGGCGGCGCATTTGCGATTTCAACGCACGATGGCCGGACGATCTGGTGGCGTCGCGAACTGTCCGTATACAACAGCCTGGCAGGCGACTGGAACTATTTGTATTTAAGCGACGAACGCGGTGATGTCTGGGCGCTGGAGCAACGGAATGGGGCATCCCTATGGAAACAAACCGACCTTCACGAGCGCCACCTGAGTGCTCCAGCGATCTATAAAAACTCAATCGTCGTCGGTGACTTTGAAGGGTACTTGCATTGGTTGTCGCAATTGGACGGACGGCTGCTGGGCAGGCTGAAGATCAGCGACAGCCCGATCGACTCCAAGCCTCTGGTCGTCGATGACGTGCTCTACGTCTACGCGAAGGACGGGACGCTGACCGCATTGATATCGGACTGAACGGTTGCCAATCATGTTACCCGTGATTGCGCTGGTCGGCCGCCCGAATGTCGGCAAATCAACCCTTTTCAACTATCTGACCCGCAGCCGCGAGGCATTGGTTGCCGACTATCCGGGTTTGACCCGGGATCGTCAGTACGGACGGCTCAGACGGGGCGCCGGCCACTGTCTCGTGGTGGACACCGGCGGCATCGGGGACGCCGGGGAAGAACTCGTCGAGCTTGCGCTCCGCCAGGTGAATTTCGCAATTGACGAAGCCGACCTGGTGTTATTTCTGGTCGATGCCAGGGCCGGGTTGAGCTCCGCCGATGAATCGATCGCAGTGAATCTGCGCAAAATGAACAAACCCGTCATTCTGGTTGCGAATAAGGTGGATGGACTGGATATCCTGACCGCGGGGGCGGATTCCCACGCCTTGGGCCTTGGTCCGCCCGCGCTGATCGCGGCATCGCACGGCAGCGGAATCCCCGCCCTGCTGGAAAGGATCGACGGCTTGCTGCCGGCGCCCGCGGAACAGGGAACAGAGGATACGGGAAGGATCTCGATTGCGGTCGTCGGGCGTCCAAACGTTGGCAAATCGACCCTGATCAATCGCCTGCTCGGCGAGGACCGGGTGGTGGTTTTCGATCAGCCCGGAACCACTCGGGACAGTATCTACATACCATTCGAACGCGACGGAACCGGGTATACCCTGATCGATACGGCCGGAATGCGCCGGCGCGCGAGAATCTCCGAAACCGTTGAAAAGTTCAGCGTGGTCAAAACCATGCAGGCAATCAACCGCGCCAACGTAGTCATTTATCTGATCGATGCGAGCGAGGGGGTCACCGACCAGGATGCCGGATTGCTCGGAATGGTCCTGGAAGCCGGACGGGCTCTGATCATTGGCTTGAACAAATGGGACGGATTAACCCCGGACCAGCGGGAAAGGGTGAAACGGCAACTCGATCTCAAACTGCCCTTTCTCGAATTCGCGGAGAAACATTTCCTGTCCGCAAAGCATGGAACCGGGGTCGGCACACTGTTCGACCGGATACCCGACCTTTACCAGGCTTCGATGCTCGATTTGTCCACCGCCCACTTATCGCGGATTTTATCCGAGGCAATCACAGCCCATCAGCCGCCGCTGGTGCAGGGACGCCGAATCAAACTGAAGCTTGCCCATCAGGGCGGCCACAATCCCCCGATGGTGGTCATTCACGGCAATCAAACCCGCTCGATACCGGTATCTTACCGGCGTTACTTGGTCAATGTTTTCCGCGAAAAACTCGGACTCCGAGGGGTTCCGATTCGGCTTGTATTCAAGTCCGCGGATAATCCATTCCAGGACCGGCGGAATTCCCTGACGGAAAGACAGGTCAGAAAGCGCAGGCGGATGATGCGTCATGTCAAAAAAAGAAAATAAATGCTTTCGTACCTCTAAATCAGCAGGTCGAGCTGAGCCTGACGAGGGATCCCGGACTACGCTCGTCGCGGTCACTTTTTAAATTTTTGGTATTCCGCGATCAGATACAGCACGACGGACGTGGCCACGAGTACAATAACAATGAAAACCACCGGGCTCAGGATGTCCGGAAATACCCAGAGCAGTACCGAAGTCGGTTGTGACTTTTCGTACGGGTTGACATAAACCTTGACTTCTTTTCCCACGGGAAACGCCTTTGCCGCGCGTTCGGCGAGTTCCATCGAAGGATACGTGGTTTCGGCCGGTGCGATCCGGCTGCCTTCAAGAACCGCCTCGCCATTCTTGTACCGGTAACGAACATCGACCTGGAATCGCTGGCCCTCTTCGGTTTCGATCGCCTTAATTTCGTTGGCTAAGATCGTACCGTCCTCGGTCGACCAGGGCTCCGGCTTCGGCAGGTAGAATTTTTGCTCCTGCCAGATATAGGCCACCAGCAGAACCGCGGTGACCATCATCCAAATCGCAGCAAAACGCATGATTTCCCCCTCGGGTTTTAATAAACGGCCGCTTAGGATATGGTGAAAAATAACTTCCCGGAATTTGGATTAGAAATATGCAGCATAATATTGGATAATAGACGAACTTGACTGCTGACGAATGATAAAGAATGGCGGGATACGAAAAAAGCATTGAGCTCAAAATGCAGCGTC
>JBGTCG010000046.1:0-13156 GCA_041748915.1 Methylococcales bacterium | reverse complement strand
CCGACGCCGCACAAAGGTCGTCTCCAAATGCAAAGAAATGGTGGATCTCTCCCTTCGACTTTACCATCACCTCCACGATAATCCCGAAAGCTTCACCAATTATCAGGTGGCCTTCATATCTATATTTAGTTAGGACTCTCCCTTTTTCAACGGAGCGATGATTTTTTCCGAAGAAATTTGTTAAACTATGCCGCGCTGCCGTTTAATTAAACCATGACCGAAAAGCTTTACATCCAGACTTTTGGTTGTCAAATGAATGAGTACGATTCCGCGAAGATGCGGGACGTTCTCAAAGTCTCCCACGGCCTGGAACCAGCGGAAACACCGGAACAGGCCGATATACTGTTGTTGAATACTTGCTCGATTCGCGAAAAAGCCCAGGAAAAAGTTTTCTCGCAACTCGGAAGATGGCGACAACTCAAAAATAAACGTCCCGGCCTGATCATCGGCGTGGGTGGATGTGTGGCGAGTCAGGAAGGCGAATCGATCAGGAGCCGCGCACCTTACGTCGATATCGTGTTCGGTCCGCAGACGCTGCATCGGTTGCCGGAACTGCTCAATGAAGCACGCCGTGAACGAATTTCGGTGATGGACATTTCCTTCCCCGAAATCGAGAAATTCGATGCGCTGCCGGAACCCCGCGCCGATGGGCCGAAAGCTTTCGTTTCCGTGATCGAAGGTTGCAGCAAATATTGCACGTTCTGCGTGGTTCCGTATACGCGGGGCGAAGAAATCAGCCGCCCGCTGGATGACGTGATCCGCGAAATCAGCATCCTGGCCGAACAGGGGGTCCGCGAGGTGAACCTACTCGGGCAGAACGTCAATGCCTACCGCGGGAAAATGGCGGACGGCGATACCGCCGATTTCGCGCTGCTGTTGTATTATGTTGCGCTGGTCGACGGGATTGACCGGATCCGCTTTACCACTTCCCATCCGATCGAATTCACGGACGGCCTGATCGAGGCCTATGCCGGAATTCCGGAACTCGTCGATCACGTGCATCTTCCGGTCCAAAGTGGCAGCAATACCATCCTGGCACGCATGAAACGCGGCCATACCCGTGAACAATATATCGAAAAAATCGAAAAATTGCGCGCAGTCAGACCCGGAATCAGTCTATCGTCGGACTTCATTGTCGGCTTTCCAGGAGAAAGTCACAAGGACTTCGACGATACGCTGGATCTGGTTGCCCGGATCGGTTTCGATCAATCTTTTAGTTTTATCTACAGCCCCAGACCCGGAACACCCGCGGCAGACTATGAAGATTCCGTGAGCGCGCGAACCAAGAAGGAGCGTCTTGCCCGGCTTCAGGATCGGATCGGACGCGCCGCCGCGGAAATTTCGCAAAAAATGGTCGGCTCCAGCCAGACCGTATTAATCGAGGGAGTTTCGAAAAAGGATTCGCTGGAGCTTTGCGGACGCACCGAAAACAACCGGGTAGTCAATTTCATTGCACCGCCGCAATTGATCGGCCAATTCGTCGATGTCGTGATCACCGGGGCGCTGCCGAATTCACTACGCGGAAGATTGGCGCCGGATGCGGTCCGTTTCCCGCGTGAGCCACGCCTGAAAAAATTTGGCCCAGCCTGAATTGAGCATTCCCTCGGAATCACAGGAACTCACCCTTGAACCCGCCGACAACTCCCGGTTAGCGAATTTGCGCGGACAGTTCGACGAGCACCTGCGGCAGATCGAAAACCGCCTTGGAGTCGAGATTTCATCTCGCGGCAATCAGTTCCAGATCATCGGCTCCAGCAAGCCGGTTCGCGCGGCGCGCCAGATCATTCAATCCCTTTTCGATTCGGCTGCGACCGAGGCGATTACTCCGGAACAGGTGCATCTCTCGATGCAGGATTCTTCGATCGATGCGATGTTGGGCGAGATCTCCGCGGAACGCACCGAATTGATTCAGATCGAGACCCGCCGCGGCGCGATCCGTGGACGAGGTCCGAACCAGCAACGTTATTTGCGAAATATCTTCAGCCATGATGTGAATTTCGGCATCGGGCCTGCCGGGACCGGCAAAACCTATCTGGCGGTGGCCGGTGCGGTCGCGGCCCTCGAACAGGAACGGGTGAAACGACTGATTCTCGCGCGGCCGGCCGTGGAAGCGGGTGAAAAACTTGGCTTCCTGCCCGGTGATTTGGCCCAAAAAGTGGATCCCTACCTGCGTCCGCTCTACGACGCGCTGTATGAAATGGTAAGTTTCGAGCGAGTCATCAAGCTGATCGAGCGTAATGTAATCGAAGTGGCGCCGCTGGCGTTCATGCGCGGCAGAACTCTGAATGATTCTTTTATTATTCTCGATGAGGCGCAAAACACCACCCCCGAACAGATCAAAATGTTCCTGACCCGGGTGGGTTTCGGATCCAAGGCAGTGATCACCGGCGACATCACGCAAGTTGACCTGCCGCGCGAAAAACCTTCCGGTTTGCGTCATGTGCTGAAAATACTTCGCGGTATCGAGGGCGTCAGTTTTACCTTCTTCGATACGCGGGATGTGGTGCGGCATCCGCTCGTCCAGCGCATCCTGGCGGCATACGAAATTCATGAACGTACCGATCGAAACGCGGAATGAATTGCGTGGAAGTGCAACGGGCCTGCAAGGCTCCGGGGATACCTGACTTCGATCGAATCCGGAAATGGGCCACGACGGTGCTCGATCATCGTGTACAGGGCACCGAGTCGGTGATCCGCATGGTCGACGCCGAGGAAAGTGCGGCACTGAATCGTGAATACCGCAAGAAAGCCGGCCCGACCAATGTGCTGAGTTTTGCCTATGGACCGATCAAAGATAACCCGGTGAAGCTCCTGGGCGATGTCGTGATCTGCGTTCCGGTCGTTGCCGCCGAAGCCGCGGAACAATCCAAGACTTTGGATGCGCACTGGGCGCACATGGTGGTGCACGGTTTGTTGCACCTGTTGGGTTATGATCATATCGAAGATGAAGATGCCGTGGAGATGGAAGCGCTGGAATTGGAGATACTCGGCGAATTGGGCTTTTCCGATCCCTACCGCGAGGGAACCGATCAATGAGCCGCGCGAATTTGGCGGAACATAACGCGAATCGTTCATGGATCGACCGGATCAGTCATTTTTTGACCGGCGAACCGCAGGATCGCGGAGATCTGATCGAGCTGCTGCGTGAAGCACGGGACCGGCATCTGATCGACGGCGAAGCGCTCGCGATGATCGAAGGGGTTCTGCAGGTATCGGAGATGCGCGTCCGGGACATTATGGTGCCACGCGTGCAAATGGTTGTCGTGCCGCAGGATGCCGACCTGGAGACGATCTTCCCATTGGTGACCCAGTCCGCGCACTCGCGTTTTCCGGTAATCGGGGATGACAAGAGCGAAGTCGTGGGCGTGCTGATGGCCAAGGATGTTCTGGCCAGGATCCGCGATCATTCCGAATTGCGGGTGCAGGATGTCTTGCGTCCGGCGCGCTTTGTTCCGGAAAGCAAGCGATTGAATGTGTTATTGAGAGAATTCCGGGAACACCGTCAGCATATGGCGATCGTAGTCGATGAATACGGCAACGCGGCCGGACTCGTGACCATCGAGGATGTGCTGGAGCAAATCGTCGGCGAAATCGAGGACGAGCACGATTTTGAAGAGGAAGAATATATTCTTCAGCGCAATGAAAATGATTACCGGCTGAAGGCGCTGATGCCGATTGACGATTTCAATGAATATTTCGGTACGGAATTCAACGCCGAGGAATTTGACACGGTCGGAGGGCTGGTGCTTCACCACATCGGACACGTGCCTGCGCGCGGCGAGAAAATTACACTTGGCCGGTTCGATTTCACGGTTTTGCGCGCCGACACTCGACGGGTGCACTTGCTGGGGTTGCAGCTAACCGAGGGAATGGACGGAGATCAGGCGATCGAAGGTACTTCTGGCTGATCTTATGTTGCGGATTTTAAGATCCGTGCAATAGCATCCTGTCTGAAATTGCCTGTTTTCAGTCAAAAATCTCACACCTTCAGTAATGTGGCGGCATTGGCTTATAGGCTGGCCGGGGATTATCGGATCCTGGGGTTTATCGCGGTTGCCTTGCTCATGGTATGCCGTCCGCGGAGCGTCGTGACGTCACCCGCAGCCGATTAACCGTAACCTGCGGAAGACTGGGTTTCCGTAGGTTTAACCGGTCTATTCCTGTCCCTGCGATCGCTCCCGGCATGCAAGGATTGGTCGGGGCGTGAAGCCAGACGCAGGATTCAACCTGACGGATCACAACCAGCCATCAGAAAATGTTGGACTATACTCAAATCCGGTATTGCGGGAAATTATCGGATCCAGAACGTGCTACAAATCAATGCGGCGCAGACCGCGACAAACGAACAGACCAATATTCTGATCGGGTACCTGACCGAAGTCCGTAGCGATGGAATGGAGGCCCGTCTGGACCCGATAAGTGCCGATAAGATGCTGATCAGGATTGGCGAAACCGAAGTCCTGGTCGGCCAGCTCGGTTCCTATGTTTCCATTCGTCAGAACGATATTCGGATTCTGGGGCTGATCTGTAGGGATTATCAGAAGACCGAATCGCAAGCAGTCGCCGCAGGCATCGGTAACCCCGAAAAAACCCGTTACATTTCGTTGATTCCGCTCGGCGAGATCAACGCCAAGGACGTTTTCCTGAGGGGTGTCCGCCACTATCCGACAACCGGCGCGGAGGTCTATACCGTGGGAATCGACGAATTGAAGCCGATTTTCATGAAGTTTCGCGGCTACCGATTCACTCTCGGATTTATTCCGAACCATCCCACCCTGGGAATAAGTCTGGACCCTTCGGCATTGTTCGGCCGCCATTTCGCGATCCTCGGGCAATCTGGATCCGGTAAATCATGGGCCGTCACCACCGTTATACAGCGCGCGGTCGCGGCGATGCCGAACGCGCATATCATTCTGCTGGATCTGCACGGCGAATATAGCTGGCTCGATGAACAGGGTGAACGCCGGTATGCGTTCGATCCGGAGAACGTTCGCTATTTTGACGCGCGCGACCTCGAGATTCCGTATTGGCTGATGACTTTTGCGGAATTGATTGACCTGTTGATCGATCGTTCGGACGCGGGCTCGTCGGTGCAGATCGCCTTCCTGCGCGAAACTCTGTATGAACTCAAGAAAAAATCTGCGAAGAAGCTCGGAATCGAGGCGATCTCGATCGATTCGCCAATTTATTTTTCGTTGATTGATTTGTACAGAAGTTTTAAGGACGCCAATGAGCAACGCGCGGATTTTGGAAAGACCAAGGGGACCCTGTTCGGCCAGTTCGATGAATTTCTGGTCAAATTGCATAGCCGGTTAAGCGATACGCGTTATGATTTCCTGCTCAAACCGAAAAAACGCACATCTTCGGAAACCCTGAGCGGGCTACTGCGGGATTTTGTCGGGCTTGGCGATCCGAAAACGCAAATAACGATCATCGATTTGAGTCCCGTGCCTTTCGATGTCCGGCCGGGGGTTTCCGCGCAGATCGGCCGGCTTGCGTTCGAATTTAATTATTGGAATCCGCGGAATCGGGAATTCCCGATATTGCTGCTGTGCGAGGAAGCTCACGCTTACATTCCAAGGGATAACGGCTCGCAATACGAAGGAACCCGGAAATCCATGGAACGGATTGCGAAGGAAGGGCGCAAATACGGGGTCGGCCTCGGCGTGGTCAGCCAGCGGCCACACGAGTTGTCGGAAACCGTGCTTTCCCAGTGTGGGACTTACATTTGCCTGCGGATTACCAATCCCGACGATCAAAATTACGTGCGCGATCTCGTTCCGGAGTCGGAAGGAGATTTGACCGATATCCTGTCGGCGCTTGGGCGCGGTGAAGCGATGATTCTCGGCGAGGGTACGCCACTACCGATCCGTTTCCAGATATACCGTCCGGAACCGCCGCCGAACAGTAGCGATGTCGACTATTATCGAAACTGGAAAGACGGTCCGCAGGATTTGGACGTAGAGGGAATCGTGCATCGCTGGCGCAGTCAAGGTCGTTAACCCCCCTTAATACCGGTATAAAAACCGGCCGGGCTCCGGCCATGGAGTCTTCGGGACTATTCCTGCGCCGTGATGAGTTGCTCCAGTATCCGGGTTGCAAAATCACAGTCACCGATGGTGTCCCGGACTTCGAGTTCAAGCAGGATTCCCGGATCGTCGCGGTCCATCTCGTGTCTTACAACCTGATTCAACGCGCCGCACGCGTCCAACATTCGGCGCTCCGCCAGTTCCAGTTGACGGCTGTTTTTCGGGTCGATCTCCTCGTCCAATAATTGCCCGACTTCAAGCGAGGCTTGGTTCTGGCGGCGAAATACCGATTCCACATAGTGCTCGAATTCTTCGCGCGAACGCGTGGTTTTCTGCCCGTCCGGGGTGATCGTCGTAATGCTTGCGCAACCCGAGAGAATCGATGACAGGGCCAGTACAAGCGGAAAAACTCTGAGGCGGAGATGAGATTGAATAGCAAAGTCCTCCATTTTGGTGAGGGCTATTTTAAACCGGGAAGGACGTTTGGAAAACTGCGTCACGGTTGATTGCGATCGAAGATCGCATTGGAAACGGGCTAGTCGTTTCGGGGCAATCGGGCTTAAATTCCGCCAATAACCAAAAACAGATAATTGTTGCTCCACCCGGCTTTCGAGCGTTTTGTAAGCGGCAGCCCGGTTTTAATCCTGAAGGGAAGCCATAAACCACTGGTGTCGGGTCAGAACGAACTTTCAGCTCGCAAACAGGTTTTTCCATCCAACTTAAGTTTAAGCGGATGCCGGCCGCGGAGCCCGAGGGCAGAGGCAATCCAAAGAAATCCAATTTCGTTCCGGGAGTTACGAATTTACCAACACTTCCGTGGCTGTGGTGGCACGAAATATGACTTCACGTTCCACGCACTCGGAATTTTTGTTGTGGAGCGCCAAACGCAAACTATCTACTTTCGGTTCTTTTTAAAGGAGGCACCATGAGCAACATTCGTATCGATGATTTGAGCAAAGACCTTAGCGTCAGCGCGATGACCGAGGTTCGCGGCGGCATATGGGATTATTCAAACCGGCTCGGCACGTTAGGCCAGCATTTGGAGGATCGCCGAGGTGCGTCAACTTCCGTATGGGACAATGGTCCCAGCATCGAGGATGGCGCATCGGCTGGGGACGATTCCTCTTTCTACCCCGGCTTGCAACCGTTGCGTTGACGAGATCGGGCCAGGAAACCGCTCCGGCGAAGATCATCAGATGTTCGCCGGAGCGGTCCGTGGGAGCTACCTTGTAACGAATAGAAGATGTGCCCACGAATGGTCTCGTCTCGCTGGTGGAAAATGGGACGCGTATCGAGCAAGGGCTTGGCGTCACGGAACAGCGACTCGACCTGTCAAAGGCGCTGGTACTTGAGCGCGGCGGTGGCGTGTTGGTTCGCAACACCCACTTGCCGTCGTAACGGGCCTCGGTTTTGAGTGGCTTCATCGATCTCAGGGTGCGGCCCTGCTCCTTTGGGGTACTTGCGATAGCCGCGGTTGCCAACCAGCGATTTATTATCCTCGTGGAGCTGGTCGCGCCAGGACGAGACGATGGCCACACAGTCGGGCATCCTTCTTCGCCTGTTTCTCGTTGACACAAAGGATATGGCGGCGATCCTCGACCCCCAACGGGTTGCCGTTGAGCGGCGCCGGTCCGAACACCGGGCGAAATCAGCCTATGCAACACCCCGTCACGAAGTTCGCCGTTCGACTAGAAATTCAAAAACGTTCGTCCGTGAACTAAAACGATAACGTTGATTGCACATAAATATAATCCGCGTCGTCATGGTCAATTGGCGCCCCCGGAGCGTTTTGCGCGAAATCGCCCTTGAACAGATGAGCCCAGCCGGTATCCACTGTGACCAGTTTGGGAATTGCAGTCCAAATAAGCTGGACTTCGACTTGCTGACCGATGAAGCTGCCGGATCGGCCGGTGGAGTCCCTTAAGTCCGAGCCGACCCAGGTATCGCGTTTCTCGGCGAGCCAGAATGCGCGATGCGCTATCATCGCGTTCAGATCGGCGGTCGGTTTGAACAATAGGCGGATACCCGGCGAATTGATGTTGGAGCGTGCGAACGCGCCCCAGATGCTGGTCGGTCCGAACTCGAACCGCCTCGCGCCGAACAGGGTATCGAAGCGGCCATTTTTGGCGTCGTTGGGGTCGGCATCGCCGCTTGCATACTCGTACTGCAATAACAATCGCGGAGACCACGGGAAGGCGAAGGAGTAGCCGAGCGCGACATGGCCGAAATACGCAAAATGATCAAGCGTCGTCCCGTTGGTCGAGAGGGTCGTGGTGCGCGAGGTGCCGGTTTGTAATGCCGACTCCAGCTCGAAATCGAATTCGTTGGTTTTCGGTTGCCGGAACCAGCGAATTCCGGGGGTCGATAAATTCCGATTGGCGGTCTGAATGTTGGTGCTGTCGTTCTCGCTCAATTGGTAAAAATAGATTTCGCCGATACTGTCCTGCGGCAGTTGCTGGATCGTGAAAAAAGATCCGGCAAATATCGTGGCGAAGTTTTCTTCATCGAACTGAACGATACCGGCACGTATCGACTGCTGATCCGTCGGCAGACGAGTTACCGGCAGCGTGACGAAGTTCCGCCACTGCCACCGCTCTCCTTCGTTAAGAATGAAATGGATTCCGTTGAAATTGTTGATCGTATTGCGCATCCGATTGCGTGCGACGAGCCGGCGACTGCCGATATCGAGAGTCTGACGGCCGAATTTGATTTCAGCTCCCAACCCGGAATCGAGAAAATTCGTGCTTTGCCACGCCAGATAGGCCTGCAAGAGCGCTACTTCATTGACCAGCGTGTTGTTCACCAGTGTATTCGACGTCGGATGGTCGATTCGGGAATCGATAAATTCGCCGCCAACACGAAATTGGTCATAGGAGGCTTCAGCAAAGACCAGCGTTTCGAATGCGAAAACCTGATCACCGCCTCTCGTGTTTAGCCGGAACGAATTCGACAGGGCTTCAAAACGCGTACGATGTTCTACTGAAACTTTCAACCAGGCGGGAAGTCCAGCCGCATCATCGAGCGTCCAGGGAACCGCGGTTTTTTCTTCTGCGTTTAGGTTCGAGCTGCCGAACAGCAAGGCCACCGCAAAAAGATAATTCGCTTTCTGGCGGTGGCTCGATTGGTCTTCCCGAAATGGCATGCGACTTATTCCTGTTATGTTTTTAAATGCATATATGTTTTTGCCAAATTTATTGGCACGTTATCATAGTACATTCGATCGTCCGTTCAAATATGTAAACGAAAACATAAAGCAATGCATAGTATCGTCGCGTCGCGTCGGTTCGGATGCCATCAATTGAATGCCGGCCATGACCCTCGGTTAAACAAAGGCGGCCGTTTATCTTTTCGTACATAGCCGGAGTTTCAGGATGCCTGAGTTGGTCGTAGGCCCATAATGCCAGGGCAGACCGAAGCGCAACGGGTGGAGGGAACATAGAAGGCATCGCGAAAAGGGCGTCCAGTCATTGTGGAACGATGTCCCGACCCCTTGCTGGGTCGGGACAAGAGACGCAGGACGGCCGGAACGCCGCAGGCGATAGCGGTCGCGTTAAGTTTTTGCCGCTTGCTTGGGCTTGAATGCCCAAAACAAGCTTTCGCAAAAATACGACTCTTCTCAAAAAAACCAGCCGGAACAACGCTCGAATGAAACGATCGGTGACTCGAGCAGGTCAAGAACCAGGTCGGCGGCCATTTTTCCGCTTCCCCCGCCCGGGCGTCCAGCCATTCGAGGCTCAGTTCGAATGACCGCCCCCCTTCAAGGAACTACTCGGTTTAGAAAAGCTGACTGGGTATAAAACAGTGGAGATTATGCCGATGCGGGATAGAAGTCGATTCACTGAACGAAGTTCTTCCTAATCATCCAACCAAATCGGAAAATCATCGACAGGTGTACATTGCGAGTATATGTCAGCACTGAACGAGGCTTCGCGCGAGGAGGCTCCGAATCTCTCAGGCGGATTTGATCCCTTGCAGTTCATGCCTCATTTATGGAAGATATGTGGAAACTTTATAATTGATAGAGGGCTCCGCTTCGCGGAGCCCTCGGGGAGGAGAACGAGCGTGAGGCTTAATCGAGGTCGGAGTTGCTTGAAGGTCAACGCCATCAAACGGATCAAGTAGACACTTGGGTTCAAGGCAATATTCAGCACCTCTAGGACCGCTTTCAAACGGGTACACAGCGTGACACAGACCATTCGCCCGAACTTATGACTTCCGTCCGTCTTTTAAAATTTGAAGCAGCCGTTCCCAGGAAATCCGAAAAATGGGTTTTTCTACAGCTTCGTTAGGGAGGCAGGTGCAACATGGATTTCAGGCTTTGCTCCACGTTCTCAGGCTAGGAAGAGGATTCTGATGAAGAAGTCGCATCCGAGTCTCGGAGAAGTCTCAGCAGAATGGAGCAGGCGCCGCAGGAAGCAGGCGCAACAGTATCTCGTCTGGGAGAGGTTGAGAGGTATACGCCTTCCCCGCCTCGTATGGGGAAGTTTCCTGCTTCCATTCGGTACTATTCTGGTTTGGTGGCTGGTCCGCATTGGGCTATACACAAAAGTGGACTGGATGCGGAACCTGAACACGCGCACAATGGAGATCGTCCGGAGCTGGGGAGCGGCGTCCGCGAAGGGCTCGGCATCGGGCTCGACGGACCGCGCGGGCTCGGGCACTTCGTCAACGTCTACTTCCCCGCGGATCTCGACCCTTGGATCGCGGAACGTGCAGCGGAATCGCGAACGCGCGGCTCGCGGCGCTTCCCCGCGAGAGAGCCTCGCCGGCGCGCTCGAGCGGATCCTCGGAGGCGCCCCGCGATGAGGCTCGGGGCTTTCGCTCTGAGCGTTGTCCTCGGAGTCGGAGCGTCGTCCGTCGCGCGTGCCGAATGCCCGGCAGAGCCGCCAGACGCGCCGATTCCGCCGATCGCGCTTCGCCCGATCGTCGACGGCTTCGCGAACCCGGTGCATTTCCGCCAATCGCCCGACGGTCGTGCCTTCGTCGTCGAACAAGCCGGCCTGATCCTCGAGGTTCACCGTCGCGCGATCATGCTGCCGCCGTACCTCGACATCCGCGATCGCGTCGACTTCGCGCCCGGGTCGGAGAAGGGGCTCTTGAGCGTCGCCTTCCATCCCGCCTTCGCGTCGAATGGACGGCTCTTCGTCAACTATACCCGGCGCGTCTCGGAACAGCTCAAGACGTTCGTCTCCGAGTTTCGCGCATCCCCCGACTTTTCCCACGCCGACGCGGCGAGCGAGCGCGTGATCTTCAAAGTGAAGCAGCCATTCGACAACCACAACGGGGGCGCGCTCGAGTTCGGGCCGGATGGCTTTCTCTACGTCGGCATGGGCGACGGCGGCGGCAGCAACGATCCCTTCGGCAACGCTCAGAACCCCGGCACGCGGCTCGGCAAGATTCTCCGCATCGACGTCGATCGATCGACCGCGAGCCGTGCGTTCGCGATTCCGCCGGACAATCCCTTCGTCGGCGTCGCCGGAGCGAACCCGACGATCTGGGCGCTCGGATTCCGAAATCCGTGGCGCCTTTCGTTCGATGCGCTGACGGGTGAGCTCTACGCGGGTGACGTCGGGCAAGGTGAGCGCGAAGAGATCGATCTTGTCGGTCGCGGTGGCAACTACGGCTGGAACGTCGTCGAAGGGAGTCTCTGCACGCCCGGCGTGAGCCCCCCAAACTGCGATCAGAGCGGCTTCGTCCCGCCGGTCGTCGAGTATGGTCACGACCAGGGGTGTTCGGTGACCGGAGGCTTCGTCTATCGCGGCGCCAAGATCGCGGGCCTCTGCGGCGTCTATGTCTACGGCGACTTCTGCAGCGGCCTCATCTTCGGGATCCGACAGTCCGGCGGACTGCCCACCGCGGGGCCGACCGTCCTGCTCGAATCAGGGCTCTCGGTGAGCTCTTTCGGCGCGACGCGAAACGGTGAGCTCCGCGTCGTCGACTACGGCGGCACGATCTACAAGGTCGTCGGCGCGAACTGACGGTGAGCGCGATCGGAGGTGACGATGGCAACGGGCGTGATCCGCTTCTATTTCGACTACGAGTCCCCGAACGCCTATCTCGCGTGGACGCAGCTGCCGGCGCTCGCGGCTCGCTACGACTACGGGATCGAGCCGGTTCCGGTGCTCTACGCGGGCCTGCTCGACGCCCACGAGCAACTCGGGCCGGGCGAGGTCAGCGCCAAGGGAAGATGGATGGCGAACCGGATGGATTGTTCGGGCTTGTATACAGGGAGGACGGCAAGACCTACTACCGTTTCTTTTTGCTCGAAGCCGACCGAGCAACTGAACCAGCCAAGGCAGGGACCTACCAGAGAAAGAGTTATCAGCGAACCATCCTGCGATATCGGGAATTTGCACGACCCAAAGCCTCCGTGTTATGAAACAAGATTTAAAGTGACAATCTGCGCCTGCCTCGCGGTAATATCTTCACTTTCCAGTGCACAATCTTGAACCTCCCGAGTTATCTGAATTGTCAGATTGGATACGTGGCGAATTAACCCGTTAAAGCGTTTCTGAAGCAACTCAGAAGCAACTCAGAGTCTTTAAGTTCGTAAAACTCATTAAGGCAAATCCATGTATCCTTTTTGAGATCACATGACTTCAGTGGAAGGAAAAAATTATGGAATCTATCGTTAGGTTGACAACCATAGACAATCCCTTTTCCATACGGTTGAGATGTTGTTTTAGCTACAACCGATACTCCCTTATCTGATCCTAAAGTAATAAAGAGTTTTTCTGCAGAGGCTCCATCATGAAAACAAAAATTTTTATCAAAGAAAACAGAGCCCGGTATCATCCAATCGTCTCAATAAACTCCTCACGCTCATGGATAACTTTCAGCATTTCTTCGCGCTCATTCGGTCGCAATGCGTATTCGTAGGGGATTACTGCTTGTGGTGACGATTCTTTTTTGTAAACCTTATCCCAAGGGGAGTTCTCCAAATGGGTAGCCTCAATCATGTCGTCAGCACTCGTTTCGTAATATTCTTGAGAGTCCTAACTAAATATAGATATGAAGGCCACCTGATAATTGGTGAAGCTTTCGGGATTATCGTGGAGGTGATGGTAAAGTCGAAGGGAGAGATCCACCATTTCTTTGCATTTGGAGACGACCTTTGTGCGGCGTCG
>JBGTCG010000045.1:0-5011 GCA_041748915.1 Methylococcales bacterium | reverse complement strand
AGCCCCTGTGCGCTAAAGCTTTGCGGGTGTTTTTTCGTCAGCAAATTTTTCTGGCGAAGGAGACCCGATGAAATGCAGGTTCCATGAGGGTTTCAGGCGAATCGCGATCGTGTTATCAACAGATTAAGTGAACGGCTTGGATAAATCCCTGATCCGCGATTCATTCAACAAGGCGGCATCCGGCTACGATCACTGGGCGGTTTTGCAGCGCCGGCTCGGGGACCGGTTATTGCGATTCGTGACGCTGGATCAGTCCTCGATGGTCACGATCCTGGATCTCGGCTCGGGCACCGGTTACTGTTCACGCCGATTAAACCGGCCGGACTTCCGCGTAATCAACGTGGATCTCGCCTGGGCAATGCTGGTCCAAGCCCGTATCCTGCAGGAACTGGAAACCGACTATGTTTGCGCGGACGCGGAATCCCTGCCGATCAGGGATCGAAGCATCGACATTGTATTTTGCAATCTGGTGATCCAGTGGTGCCCGGTTCCGGAAAGCCTGTTCACGGAAGTGCATCGGATATTGCAACCGGGAGGAATCTTCGTGTTCAGTACCTTGGGTCCGAATACCTTATCTGAATTGCGGGATGCCTGGAAACGAGTCGATTTCAATTCCCATGTCAACCCATTTCCGGAATGCTCCACGATTCGGAGTGCAATTTCCAGGTCCGGTCTCGAAAATCTTGCAATCGAACGGGATTTCATGAAGATCGATTATCCGGACGTGATCGAATTGATGCGCGAACTCAAGGGGATCGGCGCGCATAACGTGACTTCGGATCGACCCCGGACGTTGACCGGTAAGGGAAAAATCAACCGGGTGATCGGGGAGTACAAAAATATCAACCCGGATCAAACGATATCCGCGACTTTTGAATTAATCTTCGGCCGTTGCAACCGGCGCGGCGGACCGGATGCCGAATAAATGGCTCCGTTTCCCGGGCGTATTCGTAACCGGCACCGACACCGGGATTGGCAAGACCCGGGTATGTATAGGATTGTTGAGCGCTCTCAAAAACAAGGGGATTCAAGTTTGCGGAATGAAACCGGTGGCAACCGGCTGCATTCTGGAAAACAACGAACTCCGGAACGACGATGCGGTTTTGCTGCGCGCCCAGGCGTCGCTTCCGGTCGATTATGCGCTGGTCAATCCATACGCGTTCGCGTTCCCGGTGTCGCCTCATATCGCCGCGGAACGAGCCGGCCGCGAGATTTGTCTGGATTTGATCGTTCAGCGATTCGACCAATTAAAAACGCAATTTGAATTTGTGGTCACCGAGGGCATTGGCGGTTGGGAGGCGCCGTTGAGTTCACGGAGTCGGGTGTCCGACCTTGCCCGCTCTCTGGATTTGCCGGTATTGATGGTGGTCGGGCTGCGGCTCGGTTGTTTGAATCATGCGTTTTTAACGAGTTCCGCGATTCGCGCTTCCGGCTGCGACTTGATTGGGTGGGCCGCGAACCGGATGGATCCGGAATTTCCGTGCGTCGAGGAGAATATAACGGCCTTGCGATCCAATATTCCGGCTCCTTTGCTTGGATTTTTGCCCTTTTCCGCCGAAATGGACGCCGCAAAACTCGCCCGGAGTTTCGAACTCGATGATTGGCTGGTTTTCCCTGACGGTATGACAGAAACCTGATTCATCGAGATGCACGGTTTGGCGGCTCTTCAGACAATCGGGATCTTGAGAACCTGGTCAATATTTACATTAAGTGAATCCTATATCCATTTAAAATATGGACGAGTTGGGACACCACAACGGCATCAGTCACGAACAGTTCGAAAAGATCAGACCGATCCGGGAATCCGCGCGCAAACGGACCAAGCCGAGAACGGTCGATCGCTACGATGTGTTCTGTTGCCTGTGCCGTTCAGCGAAGAACCACGTTTCCAGTCTTTGATGCATTTCCATCATTACCTGGGCGCATTGCCGAAAATCGGTCAACCGCTTTGGTATGTTGGCTCCTGGCACGGTGACTGGTAGCCTTGATCAGCTTTTTGGCTCCCGCCCCCTCGAGGTATGCTGTACGGGATGCCTGGATCGGTTGGGATTTCCGATACCAATAGAGGGGTCTGGTCATTACAGTGATCGACTCCTACGGCGCTCAGCTTGATTTTACTTATAACACCCAGAGCCGCATCCACGCCGTTACCGATCCGGCCGGAGGCGCTTTCTAGTATGAGTACGATGCGAACGGTAATCTCGCCACCGTCACTTATCCTGATGGCGCGATCAGGACGTATTATTACAACGAAAGCATCAATACCGGCGGGACGAACTTACCGCACTCGTTAACCGGCATTACCGACGAAAACGGTGTTCGCTTTTCAACCTATCGATACGACGCCCAAGGTCGGGCGATCGCGTCCGAGCACGCCGGCGGTGCCGATAAAGTGACCTTGAATTACAGTAACGCCGGAACTACTACGGTTACCGACGCGCTGGGGACGACTTCCGATACCGGTGATGCCGTAAGGGAGAAGCTATGGAAGAGAAGCAATATCCCCCAATCAACGAAAAGATTAAGGCTCGCCGTCTGGAGTTGGGGCTTAGCGATGTTGAAGCGGGGCACCAAGCACGTCAGTCCATTTACGAATATGGGGACATTGAATCTTATGCTGATGAAGTATTTGTGGTTGTTGCGCTTTATCACGTAAAGAAGCTTTGTAGCGCGCAGAAAATGGATTTCTTCACGGTGTTCGAAACACCGTGCGCCTTCTGCGAAGACGGTGTGACACACATGGATGACTATTGGTTGCGTCGTGACTCGTTGGTACGCAAGAAGCGCAAGGCACTGAGTCTTTCAACTGAGGAGATCAGGGATAGCGTTGGTTTTTATGGAACCGAAATCGAGTTGATTGAAACCTATACCGCTCATCTCGAATCGTGGGTGATCGAAAACATCTTTGAGTTGGCCGCTCAGCTACAAATACCGGCTCAAGTGCTGCTGGATATTCAGTGCCCGAAATGCGGGCGTTGAAGGGTATCAAAAAATCCCTTTCCCATGCCTTGCTTACGCTGGACGTAAACAAGGCATGGTTATTTCCCTGCCTCGATGAGGTCGATATCTCGTTTGAGCATGTCGTTGACCAGCAAGCGTAGCCCATATGTAGCGGAGCGGAATACGGGGGTTCCCGTATTTCCACCATCCCGGATTCCATTTCATTGCATCCGGGATACGCTTGCTTTAGGCAATCTCTGGGAACGGTAATGTTCTAACGTTCTAATACCCGGTCTATACTCATGACATAGCAATTCTCTTGAGACTGGAATATCCCGGCGACTGTACCAGGTTGCATCGCCGGGGATCGGCAGGAAGTTATCGTCTTGCTGGATGAGGACCGTTCCGACTTTTTGTTGGTCTTGAGCAAAGTGCGCGTACGTTTTAATTGGGTCGTCCACGCCTGCTGCCATCGGCCAACCACGACCAACTAGCTCGTTTAGACTGAAGATGGAAACCCCCTGGCCGGCCGTACGCAGGATGAACGCCGCCAACAGCCCACGGCTCAATCGCCGCCATGAGCCCGTTAGACGGCCACTCTGATTCTTGCCCGACCGGCGCGTTGGATTCGATGGGGCGCGGATAGTCGCAAACTCGGCTGTTAGTCTTTGAGCAGCTACCATACTCGGACTGTGGTCGGCGACGTTCCGCCTCCGGTCTGGATCGATACCGAATGACCGTTGGGCCAGTTTGGTGGCGCAATTATATGAAATTACTTCATGTGCTATTTTATGAAAAATTTTATAAACACTTTTTTAATATTAATTACATCATTTGTAATCAATAACGCTAATGCTGGAGAAGTAAACCCTTCTTTTAATTGGGTTGATTTAGGCTTTGTTTGTTCAGTGGGATATGGGAACGGTAGATATTTCGATAGTTGTACTACTTACACATTAGCAGAAGGAACCACTTCTGGCGGTGGAGCACCAAGGGCTGGATGCCCTAGTAGCGTTGGCGTTGCTTGTTTCCATAAATTTCGTTTGGTAGGACATCATGGACCATATTATAACGCAGGTCTCACGCATTATGACGTTTACCGTGTATGGCCAAATGCTGGGGAAACTTTACGCAATCCTGCATGTATATCAGGGAAATTAGTACATAACCAGACTCCTTTTGAAGTCGGTGTCGATAACCACAATCAAGCTATTTGTGCAGGTGATAGTAATCTCTGAAAACCAGATGTTTGCGTAGGCAATCCAATCAATCCATTAACGGGAAACAAGTATCAAGAAGAAAGCGACATTATTTTTTCTCCACAAATTAGCAGAAGATATAATAATAAAGCGACAAGCTTAAATTTATTCGCAAGTAATTGGACCTCTAACTATGATCTGAATATTAGCATTGCTCGACGGGATAATTCATCGGATAATCCTATTTCAGTCATATTAAAGCGCGAAGATGGAAAAGAATTGATATTCAATTATAATGGATCTGCCTGGGTTTCAACTTCGGACATTACTGACAATTTATCCAGGTTAGTAGATGGGAACTGGAAAACGGCCGGTTGGATTTATCGATTAAACTCGTCCGGAACAAAAGAATTCTATAATATTCACGGTAATTTAATCCTATTAAAGGATGCAAATAACATAGATTTAATTACATTAGATTATGATTTGGAAAGTGGTTCTGGTGGCGATGGAATTTCTACGACATTGGATCGAGTTACTGATTCCCAGTAATTATTCAGACCCCTTAGCAACCGGCAGCTTTGGAACGGCAAGTCCGGCGCGGTGACTGTGGATGATGGTAGCCAAATAAATCCAAGGTGATTGCTGTCTTTTACGACAGGTTTCGATGACGCTGATCAAAATGGCAAAGACCCGTGAGCCTTCTTCGGTACGAGTGCCGTGGGAGATTCTCGGTGGTTGTCAAGGAAGATGTCGCATTTATTAGGCTATTTTCTGTTTGAGATCACCCTCCTTTTTCATCGGTTTGGCCGGATTTAAGTACACCATTTTTTCGGGTTCCCAATTACGCGACGGACCCGACCAACGCTCTG
>JBGTCG010000044.1:0-5911 GCA_041748915.1 Methylococcales bacterium | reverse complement strand
GAATATCGAACACCTGGCGCGTCTCGACTACCACCGCATCGGGTAGTGGCCGATGGCAGGCGTCGCACTGGCTCGGCGGCAGGTGCGGCTCGATGTGATCCGGCTGCGCAACCTTCTTCAGCGTATGGCCCTGATGGCCCTCCTGACCACCCGTCGAGTTCAACCCCTTTTGCCGCCGCGACTTCGGCTTCGGCCGACCCAAACCGTCCGAGGATGGCGGCCTGCTGGAGTTCTGGCTGTTCAGCGCCAAGCGCCCTTCCAGTTCCATAACCCTGGCCGTCAAAACCTCCACCTGAGCGAGCAACACCTTCGTCTGGGCGAAAAGCGCACGGATCAGGTCGTCTTTCTCGCCAATGCTGAGTCGGTCAAGGTCGGGCATTGCTTCCATGCCCTCCAGTATAACCTCAACAATCCATTCTACAAATCGGAATAGATGGGATTTTCCGGCATACCTGAGTAGTTACAATGTGCGTTGAAATTCCTATTCATTGATCGCCTGGATTTACGAAATCCTGCCGCTGGTTTGTCCGCGATGCGGTGGCGAATTAAAGATCGTTGCGTTTCTCACAGAGGCCGATCCGATTAAGCGCATCCTGATCTGCCTATCGGTGAACCGACCACACCGCCCCGAGTTGCGTCTGCTCGCGCACCACCGGACTGGATCGAAGCGGATCTTGATCAAACGGTTCCCGATGAATCCGAAAACGTGGAACCGGTACCGGAATTTGACAAATCGTCAGGATGGACGATTTGCACGGCCGAAGGCCGACCGCAGGGGCGTGCACACGGATGTGCACGATGAATTTGATCAGACCGTGAGTTGGTAAGACTCCGGAGTCTGGCTTTTTCAATCGCTGGTCCAATTGCCTGATCGGACCGGCATAGCCGTCTTTTTGTCCTGCTGATCCTTAATCCCTCTTTGTGCGGCTATCGCGGTTCACCGAACAAGCACAAAATAGGCATCACCGTCCCCTTCCGGTGTCAATTTCCGTCTCGCGGTTAGCGCCTCTCGTACAAAAGACTTGCATTTCGTCTTGCATTTTTTAAAAATGTGCGTTGAAATTCCTATTCATGTCGGCCGTAGCCGGTGTCCTTGATGCCGCCGAACGGCAGGCGCGGATCGGACTTGAGCTGCTGGTTGACGAACACCGCGCCGGAATGGATTTCGTGCGCGGCGACCCGCTCGCCGCGTTCGCGATCGTCGGTAAAGACCGCGCCGCCGAGACCGAAGGCGCTGTCATTGGCGATACGGATCGCCTCGGCTTCGTCGGCCGCCGGCAGAATACACGCGACCGGGGCAAACAGCTCCTCCGAATAGGCCGCCATGCCCTTGCGCACGTCCGCGAGCAGCGTCACCGGGTAGTAGGCGCCGGGGCCATCGGGCCGCGCACCGCCAAGCACCAGTCGCGCGCCAGCCTCTACACTATTTTGAACCTGTTCGTGCAGTTCGTCGCGCAGATCGACGCGCGCCATCGGGCCGACGTCGGTGGGGTCACCGAGTTTCTTGCCGCGCAGCAACTCGGTGACCTTTTTCTCGAAGGCCTGGCGCACCGCGTCGACGACGATCAAGCGCTTGGCGGCGATGCAGCTCTGGCCCGAGTTGACCAGCCGGCCGGCGACGCAGGCCTCGGCCGCCTTGTCCACATCGGCGTCTTCGAGCACCACATAGGCGTCGCTGCCGCCGAGTTCGAGCACGCATTTCTTCAGCTGTTCGCCGGCCAGCGCGGCGACCTTGCGCCCGGCGCCCACGCTGCCGGTCAGCGACACGGCGCGCACACGCGGATCGCGGATCACGTCCGCCGTTTGTTGCTGGTCGATCACCAACGTGCGAAACACGCCTTCGGGGAAGCCGGCTTCCCGGAATATCGTCTCGATCGCCAGCGCGCAGCCGGTCACGTTGCCAGCATGCTTGAGCAGGCCGGCATTGCCGGCCATCAGCGTCGGCGCGGCGAATTCTCCGGCGCGCTCGCGCAGGATTGTCGCGGCCGCGCGCAGGCGTCGGGCGCGTCCGTCAAATCCGGTTCTGCGCCAGTCTTCGCGCACCGCCTCGGCCCGGGCCAGCGCGGCTTCGATCGCCGCCGCAGTCATCTTCGCATAGCGGCGGATCGTCGTGCCGGTGGCGGGGTTGATCGTCTCGATGCTCACGTGCTTTCCCTCCAGTGATTTCTGAGTTTGTTCACCAGGTCCATGTTCGGCGCCGCGTCGATAGGCACCACCACCAGGCACAGCGCGCGCGATTCGATCGCCTCGGCTATCTGCGTGCGCAGCTCGTCGACTGTGCCGGGCGTGTAGGCTTTCAGACCGAAACTGTCCGCGAGTTTGGCGAAATCGGGGTTGTCGATCCGGGTTCCGACGCTGCGGCCGTGATGCTGCTCCTGTTTCCAGCTGATCAGGCCGTAGTCGTTGTCCGTGACCACGACCAGCGTGTAACCGACGCCGAGGCGCTTGGCCGTTTCCAACTCCTGCACGTTCATCAGGAAGCCGCCGTCGCCCATCAAGCTGACGACTGCGCGGCCGGGGTCGTGCAGCGCCGCGGCGATACCGCCAGGCAGCGCGATGCCCATGCTGGCGAGGCCGTTACTGATGATGCAGCCGCACGCACAGCCGGTCGGGAAATTGCGCGCCACCCACAGCTTGTGGCTGCCGACGTCGGAAATCAGCAGACCGGCGTCCGGCAGCGAGTGGCGGATGATATTCAGCGTGCCGGGAATCGTAAATGCATCCCCATCTTGCAGTGTGTAGCTGGCGATATCGGCGAGGATCCGCTGTCGAACCGGCGCGTACCAGCTGTCGTCACAGCGTGCGCCCGGCAGCGCCTGTGTCAGCGTATCGATGTTGCTCGAAACATCGCCGATCAGCTCCGCGGCCGGGATGTAGTGCGGGTAGATTTCGGCGGCCACGGTGTCGACGTGGATGACCGTCTTGTCGGCGTCCGGATTCCAGAACTGCGGCGCGTACTCGGCGATGTCATAACCGACGGCGATGACCAGGTCCGCCTGGTCCATCGCCTCCATTACATAATCGCGAAAGCCCAGCCCGATCGCCAATAGCGATTCGCTGCGCGAGTCGGCGATCGCGCCCTTGCCCATGAAGGTGGCCGCCACCGGAATCCCGGTGCGCTGCACCAGCGCGGTCAGCGCGCGGCTGGCGCGGTCGCGGATCGCGCCGTTGCCGGCCAGCAGCAACGGACGCTTGGCCTTGCGCAGCAGCCCGACCGTGCGTTCGACCGCTTTGGGGTCGGCGCCGTATTCGGGTTCGGCGGTGATCGCGAGCGGCACCGCACCTTCCGCGAGTTCGACGCCGGCCACGTCTTCCGGCAGCTCGATATGGGTCACGCCGGGCTTTTCCATCGTCGCAATGCGAAACGCCTTGCGAACGACATCGGCGACGATCGCCGGTGAATGCACCGAGGCGTTCCATTTCACGATCGGCTTGAACATCTGCACGATGTCGAGTAGCTGATGGCTCTGGTGGTGCAGACGGTCGAGCCCTCCCTGTGCGGTGATCGCGACGACCGGCGCCTTGTCGAGCTGCGCATCGGCCAGCCCGGTGATCAGGTTGGTGGCGCCGGGGCCCAGAGTCGACAGGCAGACGCCCGGTTTTCCTGATAGCCTGCCCCAGACATTGGCGATGAATGCCGCACCCTGTTCGTGGCGGCAGGGCACGAAGCGAATGCCGGAACCATCCAGTGCAAACAGCAAGTCCTCGTTTTCCTCGCCCGGCACGCCGAAGATGTGGGTCACACCCTCGGCCTCGAGGCAACGGACGAGCAGTTCGGAAACGGTCATGAAAACTCCTGCTGTCATGGATCTTGTTGCCTATTCGGACCAAGGCCTGCGTCGACAGTTCAACTTCTCGACGGTTGCGGAAGTGCGTGACCGATTGCGCCGCCGCTCGATGCTATTTCTGTGAATCGTATTATTCGCCGATTAGTTATCCTGTTTGAACTTTTTTATCCGTAGTTAATACAAGGACTTATTCGGTACTTCAGTTTTCTGGCCGCGGTTTTTCACCCGGATTTCCAAAGCCGCCATTTCCGCCCGTTGACGGGTGGGGTGGGTGCCGCACTTGCACTCGGCCAGGGTACCGAGTCGTTCCTTGGCACACAAGGCGATCAGTGGGACACACATTCCGAAATGTGTATGGTACTCTTTGGCGCGATTGCGGCTCTGTTGTGTTTCTCGTGGATCCACTACGGCCAGATACAGGACCTCAAAACTCGTGAAGCAGCCTGACTATTGCTCATCTACGCCCTGCGTTGGGCGAGAAGGTTAAGCATTGGATTGATGATTTTAACGACAAATTCTGAAACCCCTACCAGCTTCACGGGTCGAACAATCACGCACTGATATAGTGTGTGTCTCGCATACGCGATTTGAGCCAGATGAGAGGACGGGGCTATGCCAAACGTTAGCAAGAACAAGCAGAAGACCAGCGAGGAATCCAGCCCACGCAACTGCACACAAAGCTATCTGGTACAGGCGCTGAAGGAGCTTGATCTTGCGCCTGCGTTTGAGGCATTGCTCAAGACGCCCTACCGTGAGATTCACCTCGAATTACCATTTGAGCGCGATGACGGCAGTATCTGTGTCTTCCAGGGTTTCCGCGTACAGCACAACCAGAGCCGCGGGCCGTTCAAGGGCGGATTGCGCTATCACCCAGACATGGATTTGGAGCATGCCCGCGCATTGGCGGAGGTCATGACCTGGAAGACGGCGCTGGTGGATATTCCATTTGGTGGCGGCAAGGGCGGCATCAACTGTGATCCACATGAATTGTCCGATCGTGAGATGGAGCAGTTAACCAAGCTGTTTGCGCGCCGGATGAATGGTTTGTTCGGGCCGGATACCGACATTCCGGCGCCAGACGTGGGCAGTGGTCCCCGCGAAATGTCGTGGATATACGATACTCATGCCCAGATCGTTGGGCATCAGCCCGCGATTGTCACGGGCAAGCCGATCGAGCTGGGTGGCTCGTTGGGGCGCGTCGAGGCAACCGGCCGCGGTGTCTCGATGGTGACAGAATGGGCCGCCCAAGCGAATGGCATTGAACTCGAAGACGCGCGTGTCGCCATTCAGGGATTCGGTAATGTCGGCAGCCAGACGGCCCATTTTCTGACCCAGGCCGGTGCGCGCGTCGTGGCGGTCAGCGATGTCAGCGGCGGTATCCAGGACGATGACGGCCTGGATATCGAAAAGTTAATCAAGCAGATTCATCAGGGCAGTAAGCGCAAAACCATCCATGCGCTCAAGCTCGAAGGCAAAAAAATCAGTAACAAGCAACTGCTGGCGGCGAACGTGGATATCCTGATTCCGGCCGCGCTGAACGGCGCGATCAATGATCAGAATGCAGACAAGGTGCGCGCGAAACTGATCATTGAGGCCGCCAATCTTCCCGTCACCTTCGCGGCCGATACGATTCTCGAAAAGAAGAAGATTCGTATCGTGCCCGATATCCTGGCGAATGCCGGTGGCGTGATCGTGTCCTACCTGGAATGGGTGCAAAACCGCACAGGACATCAGTGGGAACTGGAACGTGTAGACACTGAGCTGGAAAAAACACTGAAGCAGGCATTCGACGCTGTTATCGAACGGGCCGAAAGTAAGAAGGTCAGTTACCGTCTTGCCGCATATTGCATCGCAGTGGATCGCGTTGCCAAGGCGCAGAAATTACGTGGGCTGCTGTAGTTTAGAGAAGCGTTATCGTAGATTGACAAGACATACGGCATGGCACACACGGCCATCCCGATCGTCGACGCCGGAGAAACCGCCCTTGCCTTGGCAAAACGGGTGCGTATGCACGTCGATCAACGCATCCACGTCTTGACGCGCCTGCAATTCAGCGAGCACGCGATGGATAACCTCCCGTTTCGGTCGCAGGTGAGCAACACTGCGATGATCGTAATCGCCCG
>JBGTCG010000043.1:0-3332 GCA_041748915.1 Methylococcales bacterium | reverse complement strand
GATCAATCTCGATAAATCCAGTGGTTCGACTACCTCCACAATAAATCGTGCCAGAGGATTCTCAGGCAACCAGTCGTTCATGGACGGGGGCAGTAAATACTGTTGTTCACGATTGAACGGAATAAAGCGATTCATAGAAACCTGACGCTAAATGATCGAACATGCCGCTATTTTACCACCAATGAGACTTATTATTAATTAAGTCCGACAGGCTCCTCGACCGGGTGACAGGCGACCATCCGGCACATATATTTGTCGCGGTCCTCGGGGCGATCAACTACACCTACTGCGAGCCAGGACGTACGAGATTGGATCAGTGCATACGTTCACGCCTTCGAATTTCTGCAAGGCTGTCCAGCGATGGTTCCGGCGCGGGTACGCAAGGCCCGCGATAAATCCAAGGCTGAAAACGGCGTGCAACGGGTGGAGGGCAGATATTGGCGCGCCTGCGCGACCGGCAGTACTTCAGTCTGGAGGAACTCGACCAGCAGATTCGTCTGCATCTGGAGGAGCTCAACAACAAGCCTTTTCAGAAGCTTTCCGGTTGCCGTCGCGCCACTTTGAAACCCTGGATCGACCTCCGCTTAAACCGCTCCAGACCAAACGTTATGAATACGGCGAGGTGATCAAGGTGCGGGTGGCGCCCAACGTTCACATCAAAGTGACGGACAGCTTCTATTCGGTCCCCTGCGCGTTGGTCAAAAAGGAAGTCGACGTTCGCCCCAGCGATCGTGCCGTCGAGGTATTCTACAAAAGCCAGCGGGTTGCTTCTCATCCGCGCCGCACGCGGTTGGGCCAATACACCACCGTCCAATGTCGTCTGCCGGAGATCCATCAAAAACAGCAAAGCTTCCGCCTACCGCGTCCAAAAGACCGGTTGTCCGATTTTCTTACGGCGCTGAAACGGGCGAAGGAGCCGGATTGGAGTTCCGGACCGTGCCGATTTTGAAATTGGGGGGAAATCTTATTCCGTTTATTACCGTCTCCGAACGGTTAGTTAATTCTAATTTGTCGGATTAGCCCGCAAGCTCGTCATACGCGCCGGGAAGCGGGTATCCTGTGCCTATAGACGGCATACTCGAAGCCATCCATGAAACCTGGATTCCGGCGCTCCCTACCGGAATGACGATTTTAAAAATATCAGTAATATAATCTGACAAAGTGGAATCAACGAGGTTACGATAACGAATCAATAACCGAATCAGGGTTCGAATAACCGGCCCAGCCTCCATGTCGGTAATGCCCGCCAGGGCAAGCTCCTTGGGTAGGCCGGCCCTGGTGGGTGGCAAAGGCCCGCTCGGAGCGGCCCCGCGCTTGCGGAGAATAAGCCGGGATTGCCTCTCGATACCAGTTGCTTCCTGGCCCGGCCAAACTGGGTAAGGCGAACCCTGTCGACCTTGCCACCGGCTGCTTCGGTGTGCCAGTAATGGCTACCCCGATCGGTATACAAGGCGCAAAATAAACCCCGCGCCTCGATCACGTCCCGCACCCCGCGTAAACTACTCAGCGTACCTTCCTCCTCGACGAAAAACATCGAGTAGTGTTCGTTGCTAGCATCGTCTGCCTCGTTACGATCAAATCCCACTTCCGACCTGCGACCCACTAGTGGGTGGAACCATCCTGGTGAATCATCATCCCGGCCACGGCGAATGTTCCCGCCGCTTGCGATGCGCGCCCCGCTTGGCTGCCTTGGGGCACCAACTTCGCTTCCTGGAGCTGGCTCTCACCCAACTGTAGCTCCGCGTGCTGTAGCTCCGCGTGCCGCCGTCGCGGCGGTACCAGGCATGAAAGTGCTTGGCGCTCCACCCTTCATGCCGGCTCCGATAACGGTCCACCAACCGCAGCACTTCGTCTGCCCCGGTGCCCGCCGGTGGGATACCTGTGACAGCCACTTGTCAATCAATCCCTCCAGCCCCTCGTCCTCGTAGCGGTCGATATAACGCCGAAAGGTTCGCTCACAAACCCCAAGCAGCCTCGCCGCTTCCTCCTGCGTCAGCCGGCTCGATTGCCAGCCTCTATACGCTTCTTCAAACCTCATCTTCCGAGTCTCCTGTAGCCACTCTGTCCGTCTCCTATCGGCACCTCCTCGGCGCCATATGAAACCGGACAAATCATGTGCTACAAACCCGGACAGTTTATTTGTTCTCTACATCGGTCCATCACAGATCTGGACAATCATCGATGTCGCGGTTTATAGTGGATAACGCTCGGAAAATAAAGGGAGTGATAGGGACTGCCAAGGTCAAGCGTTGGTCAAGATCAATTTGGAAACAGGAGCGCGTATAGTCCGATACTCGGGGGGAATCGACGGAACGGGACTCGGTGCGCATCCACATCGTTCGAGGCTCACGCGGAACAACCGCAAAGAGACTCTACGTCAGTTTTTGTTGCGGCCGGAAGTCCGCAATTTCTAGGGTGTTTTATCCCAAAGCTGACCGTTGGCCCGGATATCCAGATCGAAGGTAAATACTGCCGCGACCGGACGGCCTTGTTCGCGGCGTTGGAACGGCACTCTCCGTTGGCTATTGTGGTGGATTGCGATTTGTTCCGGCTTATGGGTGACCGGATCCTGAGCGATATCCGGAGCCGATTAGCTCACGCTTGTTTGATTCTCGTGTTCGAACAACATTGGAATTTTCCGGAATCCGAAATCATCCTCAATGATGTCCGCGGCTGCGTGCCGTCCGATCGACCCCCGGAATTCTATATCAAAGCACTCCGCAGCATCCTCGCCGGAGAACTCTGGTTGCCGAAAGGCCTGGTGCAGCGAATTATTCAGGCCATGAGTGAACGACTCGGAATCCGGCGCCCAAGGTCAAGTAACGGCTTGTTCACCGCGCCCTTTCATCCCGCGCTGACCTCGCGGGAATCGGAAATCGGGGGACTCGTGCTGGATGGGCTAACCAACAAGGAAATCGGCCACAGGTTCCACATATCGGAGAACACCGTAAAAAAACATCTCAAGAAGGTCTTCGCGAAATTCGGTATCCATCGGCGCTCGCAGATCGCTTCTGTGCGGATAAACCGCGGGATATGATCGAAAGAACCGCCCTCATAAGGGGGCGGTTACCCGTTTCCCGGCGGCGCCACGTTGCCGCCGCCAGCTTCCCCGTCGTTTCATGACATCGATCCCTTTCCTGGCAGACCGCATCCAAACGTACCCGTTCGGGGATTATACGACGACCGGGATTTATACTCATCCCGCCCAAGAATACCCCATCTTGCCGTCAATGATCTGAAAATTCTCAGTCATTAACGAGCGTAATGGGAGCAAATGTTCCTCTGTATTTTCAAAGAAGTCCGTGCAAGGAAGTCCGTGCAAGCCTGCTTAA
>JBGTCG010000042.1:0-22524 GCA_041748915.1 Methylococcales bacterium | reverse complement strand
GTGGGCTTGCTGGACGCTCGCGCCGGTGCCTACGCGGCGTTCGTGGGCTGGGTGCGTGATCACAACGTTGGTCGGGGCGTGCAGGGCCTGCGCTACGAGGCCTCTGCGGCACTGGCCGACGCCGAAGGTGAGCGGATTGTTGCCGAAGCCCTTCAGCGCTTCGAGATCGTCGATGCGCGTTGCGTGCATCGTGTCGGCGAACTCGCCATCGGGGAGCTGGCGGTCTGGGTCGGGGTCAGCGCGGCGCATCGCGATGCCGCTTTCGCCGCGTGCCGTTTCATCATCGACGAGGTCAAGGCGCGTGTGCCGATCTGGAAACAGGAACGCTACGCCGACGGCGCGGCGGACTGGTTGCACCCGGATACCACCGCGGGTTGCTGAAATGAAACAAGCGATGCTTCAGGCGCTCGGCCAAGCGTGCGCCTTGTGCCGAGACCGGCACCGGAATGGTGATCGCGACGACGATGGGCTGAACGCACGACCGTCGGCCATCCATACGTGGCAATCGCACCTGGTTAGCGCCGGGCCAGACGATCCGTGCCACAAAAAGGCGGCGGCCCCGCCAACTGGCCTCGGCACCCGCGTCAGTCGATACCGTTGCTGCCTTCCGGCCCTGGCGGAGTTTTCGACCTAGCGTCGCGAGGGGCCGACGGGGCCACCATAGAGACGGCGCGATCTGCGATCGCGTCTGCGCTGCGAACACCCATGTGGAAGCAGCGCATTAATCTGGCGGAGAGAGGGGGATTCGAACCCCCGAAGCGCGGTTTAGACGCTTACACACTTTCCAGGCGTGCTCCTTCAACCACTCGGACATCTCTCCCAATCTAACCCTGGCGCTTCAGGGTCGCGAAGGCCAGGCTAAAATCAAACCGTGCTTATCCGGTTAGCCCCCAGACCTACTAGATGTAGTGGGTTTGGATTTTACGGCGTAAAGCTCGGCGTAGGTGGGCGCGGTGACATTGCCGGCGATGCCGAGCAGGGAGCGGAATGCGTTGAACGGATAGAAGCGGCGGTTGAAGCGAAACGTGAACTCGTTGAGGGTCGATAACCACAGTTGCTCCCGTGTGATGCATATTCTCAACATACTACCAATAGTGGGCATGGGAGACAACCGGATAAGCACGAATCAAACTACCGGAAAATTATGGAGATCAACCGCCGACTTGCTGCCGTTTCAGGCCGGTCAGTGGATTATAGAAGTTCTCGTCCACTGCTTCCAAAGTGGATTCGGGATGTTTTTTCTTCATCATCTCCTTGATCACATTTTCCATGTTCTTGCGGGCATAAATCAAGATGAGGTACTTTCCAGACTCGACATCGGAATGGAATTCCGCGATCTTCCGGCTTTCACTCGCGACACCGGTTAATCCCCCGCTCCAGGCTCCGAAACAAGCAAGCAGAATCACTATGCCGTAATAAACGATATCTTTAGCCTCGGATCCGAACGGCTCTGTCAACATCACAATCCCGGCCACCACCAGCCCGCAGATGAAACCGATTACCGCGCCGATGATTCCGTAGCGCAAGATGTCGAGTTTCTCGATATAGTTTCCCGAGTGGATCTGTTCTTTCTTCAATCCAGAGTTATCCTTGGAGATCACATGGATAAACCAATCATCGACACCGGCTTCATGCAAATCATCGGAAATTTTATGGGCGCTGTCTAACGTAGGGCTTAGGTAATATAGGCACTTCATCGCGTGGGCTCCGGAAAAGGAAAGGTATTTTTTATCGGGAATTGGTTACCGATCGGATCTGGCGACTTGTTGGCCCAGTGTGCCTAGAATACTCCATGACAGGAAATTGCTCAACTCCGTCCCGCGGCATTTGCACCGTTTGCCGCGCTCGAATCCATCGGTCCGGAACGGATGAGGTCGGAATAATTTGATGGAGCAACTGGTTAGCCCTAACGCCGTAATGCCTGATTGACAATCCAAACGAGCGTCCGTATATTCGGGATCGAAGGAAAACGCTGCATATACTAATTATCAGACCGTTAAGGAGGTGCCATGTTGAAACTCAAAAGGAACACAAACAAGAAGTTTCTGGCTGGCTTGGCCGCGTTGACGGGCATGCTGATTTTGGGGGTCTGTTCTGCCGCCGATCACAATGATCCGAATGCGATCAATTCGATTTTCTCGAACATTTCCGAAAGCGGTGCGGATCTTTACGATCTGTTCGGTTTCCCGAGCGATGACAAGACCGGCGGCGAGAAGGTCGTCATAGCGCTGACCTTCGCGTCCATACCGAAGGCCGGGGTATTCGACCCGGATTTGCTGTACCGAATCCATTTTGATCCGGATCCGCGAACAGGACCCGTGATGGGTGACGAAATTTCCTTCTCCAGCCTGTTACGCTATGCCGAGGCGATCGGAAAAAGATATCTCGGTTTCAGTCCCGCCGAAGTCCGCGTGAGTTTCAACAACCAGGATCAAGCAAAAATCAATTTCATCGATTTTCCGGGCGGAAGCTTTTCCGAAGTAATCGACACCAACCAGTTAGTGACCATCGATAGCCCGGATGGATATTCGATCAAGACCTTCGTCGGTGGCAGGGACGATGCGTTTTTCAACGACCTGCCGGGCTTCTTCCGCTCCATCAATTACGCTCCTCAATATTACCGGGTTCCCAATGAGACGAAGGATAAACGGGAGCTGCCGATACCAAAGACTCTGATCGAGTTGGACGGCAATATCCTGTTTAATATCGACAGGAACATCCCCGATTGGGGCATCACCACCAAGAAGGAGCTTCCTCGAGGGGAACTCGGCTGGACCGGCAACAAGTTCCTCAGGGACGAAAACGGAAACGTCCGTTTTGTTTATACCGGCCGAGACGCGCGGGCACGCGGCAACGTCAATGCGATTGTATTGGAGTTTCCGCTAAAGTTCCTGACCAAATCCCCGGATACCGAACGGATCGTCCGGACTTGGGGGAAAGCTGGATTTTAAAGGCCTCCGCCAAAGCGAAAGCCCTGCCCGCGCATTCCTTTCTGGGTTTCTTTAACGATGCCTGGGCCGCTTCCGGGACAGAATTTGACGACAACGTCAAGCATTACAAGAAAGTCGACCTGGACGGGGTTCCGTTCCTCGATGCGGCGCTCAATGAGCGCGCCGACGATCGCCAAATCGCGAACAATGTCAAGCTCGCCGAGCATTATGTCAAGCGCTTTGCCCATCTGGGCTGGGGTTTCGGTCCTTCGATCGATGCACTGGGACTGCGCACCTGTTTCAATCATTCGAACTCGCCTGTTTCGGTACACAAGACGTATCATCTGGCGATCCAGGCGTTCCCGCGCGCAAAAAAATGCTTTTTCCAGCGGGTCAACATGCCGGACCAGTCATGGAACGTTAAGGGATTGAACATCAAACCGCCGCGGACCTTCGAGATCTTCATCCCCAATGTGGCTTCGGTCGATATGGATACGAACGGTACCTGGCCGTTCGGGCGTCGGCTGGAAGATCAGGTCGCGACGAGATTCCTGTCCCTGTTTCTGGATATGGAATCCGGTTGTGGCGGGAAACCCTGCGACCTGGAAACCTTGGGCAATCCGGAATTGTGGGAGAATGCGCCGATCGTGCCGAAAACGCCGCCCAACCCTTTGAAAAACGACAAACCGTTCCTCAAGGAATTCCCGTATCTGGCGGAACCCTGGCAATAATCCATTCGATGAACCCGTTTCAATAGCGCTAATTCCCTAAATCCGGATTTTTTTCGGTAGATCCGGCAAAGACGAGGGTGGGCGGTAATACGCGGCGTACTTTGGTTCGCGAACTTTCTTGCTATTTCTTCATTTGCCAGCGAACCAGGGGACACCGTGATATTCACCGGCCTGGTAAAATTCATGTACTGGCTTGCGATCACGACTTTGCTGATCGCGCTCGCCGGTTCTGGCGCGTTAAGGTCAACGGATTACCGGGAGGAATTGACAAACCTGGAATCGGAGTTCCGTCAGGATTTAAACGGTTCCGGCGAGTTTTCGACGGACCCCGATATTTCCTTCAGGAATGCCTATCTATCTTTCGTCAAGGCCTCTCTAACCGCGGATCGGCGAGATCTTGCGTCGGCGGAAAAGGAATTCGAAAGAGCAATGAATCAGGGTATGGCCGCGCCTCCCGACTTCGTTCTGCTCCATGTCGCTTTCAACTTGAAAGTCCACAAGCTGGACGCTGCGAAAGCCGGACTTGAAAGGATTTGGTATCTGAACGAAAACCCGAAAGTTATGGCATTACAGGCGGATATCGATGCTCAGGAGGGAAGATACGCGGAAGCGGAACAAACTTATAGGATATTGGCTGCGAAAAAACCGGACTGGCATAACCTCGCCCGGCTCGCGTATCTACGCTGGAAAGCGGGCGATTTCGATATTGCCGACCGATTGTATGCGAAGGCGGAAACGGAGATTAGCGCCAAGGAAATGCGCTCCTATGCGTGGGTGCAATTGCAAAGAGGTCTGCTGGCGCTGAGCCGTGGCCGCCACCGCGAGGCCGGGGAATTTTACCAGCGCGCGGACCGGGCCTATTCCGGGTATTGGCTGGTCCAGGACCACCGGGCCGAGTTATTGGCCGCCGAGCGGAAATTTGAAGCGGCAATCGCGCTGTATCGGGACATTCTTACTTGTTCGCGGCGCCTGGAATTACTCCAGGTTCTCGGTGACCTCTACGGGGTCATGGGTCAGCCCGACACAGCACGGGCATGGTATGGCAGGGCACTGGCCGAGTATCTGGATTCGGCCGGGCGCGGGGAAGCCCAGTATTACCACCACCTGGCCGTGCTTTATGCCGACGGTCTCCTGAACGGCGTGGAAGCCGTGCGCTGGGCCCGCAGAGATCTTGAACTCCGACGCAACGCGGGAACCCGCGAGACCTTCGCCTGGGCGTTGTACCGGAACGCGCAATACCTGCGGGCGCTCGAGGAAATGCAGAAGGCATTGGCCACGGGGTGGCAGGATGCCCACCTGTTTTTCCACGCGGCCATGATTCATTTAGCCGCGGGGCGCGTCGAAGAAGGCAAAGTTTACCTGCAGAAAGCCGCCGGGATCAATCCCCGTTACGACTCCTTCCATGTTCATCGTTGACCTGCGCGGAAAACGTCCGTGACGACGGATCCCGCAAGCCGCGCTGGAGATCTGTCCATTGCCCTTAAAAAGATTTATATTGACGGAACTGCGAATGCAGATTAGGTTAACTCCCCCTTTTTTCTTGGCTGATTGGTGCGTTGCCCGGCAAGGTGGATGAACCTGGTTGGCGTGTCCGCATACAGGTGTCTTTTGGTGTCTTATTCAAGCAAGGTATAAATCGTGGACCTCAATGGCGCGGAAACCGTTATCCGCTGTTTAAAAGAAGAAAAAGTTGAATATATATTTGGGTATCCCGGCGGGGCTGTGCTTCATATCTACGATGCCCTGTTCAAACAGGAGGATATCAGGCACATCCTGGTTCGCCATGAACAGGGCGCCACCCATGCCGCGGACGGATACGCCAGGGCTACCGGAAAGCCCGGCGTGGTGCTGGTGACTTCGGGGCCCGGAGCGACCAATGCCGTAACCGGCATCGCGACCGCTTATCTCGATTCGATACCGATGATTGTTCTGTCGGGTCAGGTTCCGTCGCCGGTGATTGGAAGTGATGCTTTTCAGGAAGTGGACATGGTCGGAATTACCCGGCCTTGTGTGAAGCACAACTTTCTGATCAAGGACGTAACCAAGATCGCTGAAACGATGAAGAAAGCGTTCATTGTTGCCACCACCGGACGTCCCGGCCCGGTGGTCGTGGATATTCCGAAAGACATTACCGATCCCGGAATCAAGGTGCCCTTTAAATACCCGAAACAAATCACGATGCGGTCCTATAATCCAGCGGTCAGGGGTCATAAGGGGCAGATCAAGAAAGCGGTGGCTTTGCTTCTCGACGCCGAAAAACCGATGATATACAGTGGCGGAGGCGTGGTCCTCGGAAATGCGTCCGAGGAACTGACCGAGTTTACCCATATGCTCGAGTACCCGATTACCAATACGTTGATGGGATTGGGCGCTTATCCTGCTACCGACCCTCAGTTTATAGGCATGCTGGGAATGCACGGAACGTATGAAGCCAATATGGGGATGCACGACTGCGATGTGCTGATTGCGATCGGCGCCCGCTTTGACGACCGCGTGACCGGCAAGCTCAGCGAATTTTGCCCGGATTCGAAAATCATTCATATCGATGTCGATCCCGCGTCGATTTCGAAAAACGTGCGCGTCGATATTCCGATTGTCGGGGATGTCAAATCGGTACTTACGGATATGATCGAAGTGATCAAGACGTCCAGGAAGAGTCCGTCGAAGAAGGCGATCAAGGATTGGTGGAAGCAGATCGATGAATGGCGCAGCCTGAAATGCCTCAGCTACGATCGAAACAGCAAGCTGATCAAGCCACAGCATGTGATCGAGCAACTGTATGAGGCAACTGGCGGCGAGGCCTATGTCACTTCCGACGTCGGGCAACATCAGATGTGGGCCGCGCAGTATTATCATTTCACCAAACCGCGCCGCTGGATCAATTCCGGAGGACTCGGAACCATGGGCTTCGGTATGCCGGCCGCGATCGGCGTCAAGCTCGCGTATCCGGATGCGGACGTGGTGTGCGTGACCGGAGAAGCCAGTATTCAGATGTGCATACAGGAACTGTCCACCGCCCTGCAGTACAACACGGCGATCAAGATCGTGAATCTGAATAACCGTTATATGGGGATGGTCCGTCAGTGGCAGGAATTTTCCTATGAAAGCCGCTATTCGCATTCCTATCTGGATACGATTCCCGACTTTGTAAAGCTGGCCGAAAGTTATGGCCATGTCGGCATCCTCGTGGAGAAGCCGGAAGATGTCCGGCCGGCTTTGGAGGAGGCGTTGAAGATGAAGGACCGGACGGTTTTCCTGGACGTGATAACCGACCAGACTGAAAATGTATACCCGATGGTCGAATCTGGTAAGGCTCATAACCAGATGCGCTTGTCGCCGGGATCGATCGGCAATCGGGAGCTTGCCTGAATGCGCCATATCATTTCGGTTTTGTTGGAAAATGAATCCGGCGCTTTGTCCCGGGTGGCCGGTTTATTTTCCGCGCGCGGGTACAATATCGAATCGTTGACCGTGGCGCCGACCGAGGATCCGACGCTTTCCCGAATGACCTTGGTGACCAGTGGCAGCGATCGTATCATTGAGCAGATTACCAAGCAGTTGAACAAACTGGTCGACGTCGTAAAACTGATCGACCTCGCCGAGGACGATCACATCGAGCGCGAACTCATGATGATCAAAGTACGGGCGGAAGGGGATGCCCGTTTTGAAGCACAGCGCTTGTGCGAGATTTTTCGCGGCAACATTATCGACGTAACTTCGGCGAGCTTCGTGATCGAGGTCACCGGAGAGTCCGACAAGCTGGACGCACTGATTAAAGCACTCGACCACGATTTGATTATCGAAGTCGTACGCTCGGGGACAACCGGGATACTGCGGGGATTGAAGGGTCTCAATGTCTGAGGCCTGTTCCTAAACGAATAGAATTTAGTAGATTAAGAGGAACTCAATGCAAGTTTATTATGATAAAGATGCCGACCTGTCGATCATCCAAGGCAGAAAAGTGGCGATCATCGGTTACGGCTCTCAGGGCCATGCGCATGCCAACAACCTCACGGATTCCGGCGTCCAGATAACGGTCGGTCTGCGCTCCGATTCGTCCTCCGTGACCAAGGCGAAGAACGCAGGATTGAAGGTTCTGCCGGTCAAGGAGGCGGTTCAGTGGGCCGATCTGGTCATGATTCTGGCCCCGGACGAATTTCAGGCGCAACTGTATAGTGAAGTGGTCGAACCGAATATCCGGCAGAACGGGATTCTCGCGTTTGCGCACGGTTTCAATATCCATTTCGAACAGATTCAGCCACGCCCGGATCTGGATGTGATCATGGTCGCCCCGAAAGGACCGGGCCATCTGGTCCGGTCTACCTATACCGAGGGTGGCGGAGTTCCGTCGCTGATCGCAATATTCCAGAATACCTCGGGTATGGCCAAGGAAATCGCGCTGTCCTATGCATCGGCGAACGGCGGAGGGCGCGCCGGGATCATTGAAACGACCTTCCGGGAAGAAACCGAAACCGATCTGTTCGGCGAGCAAACGGTTCTTTGCGGGGGCGCCACGGCGCTGGTGCAAGCCGGATTTGAAACCCTGGTCGAGGCGGGTTATGCGCCCGAAATGGCCTACTTTGAATGTCTGCACGAGCTTAAACTGATTGTGGATTTGATGTACGAGGGCGGGATCGCGAACATGCGGTATTCGATTTCGAATACCGCGGAATACGGCGATCTGACTCGCGGGCCCCGGATCATCACCGAGCAGACCAAAGCCGAGATGCGAAAAATTCTGCAGGAAATCCAGAGCGGCGAGTTCGCGCGCGAGTTCATCCTGGAGAATCGTTCCGGAAGTGCGACCATGAAAGCCAAACGCCGCATCGGCAGGGCCCATCCGATCGAAGAGGTCGGCGAACGTCTGCGGGACATGATGCCCTGGATCAAGGCAAAAAAGATCGTCGATAGAACGAAAAACTGATCGTATAATCGGCGCATGTTCAGTTCGTAGCAGGCGCCGGCGAAGACGGCGCACCGACCGCGATCGATGCGCCTGGTTTCTCAGGACCCCCTACGATTTGCAATCGGCACCTGAAGCTTGTTTTTCGTGTCCATTTGTGAAAAACGCCATGAATTGAAATGGATAAGTCTCTTCAAACGCGCCGCCGCCGGGGTATCTATCTGCTGCCGAACCTGTTTACAACGGCAGCCCTGTTTTGTGGCTTTTACGGTATCACGGCGGCGATCAATGCCCGTTATGAAATCGCAGCCTGGATGATCTTCATTGCGATGGTTTTAGACGGAATGGATGGCCGGGTTGCTCGCCTGACAAATACCCAAAGCGAGTTCGGAGCACAATACGACAGCATGGCCGACATGCTCTCGTTCGGAGCAGCTCCAGCAGTGGTTATGTATGTCTGGTCGCTGGCTTCGCTCGGAAAATTCGGTTGGTTCGCGGCGTTCGTCCATGCGGCAGGGGGCGCGTTGCGGCTGGCGCGCTTCAATGCGCAGCTCGCAACCGCCGACAAACGCTATTTTCAGGGATTGCCGAGTCCAGCGGCAGCGGCGATTCTGGCCGGTTTCGTCTGGGTGGTGACGGAATACGGCTGGGAGGGCGGAACCCTGAGTTACGTAGCGGCGATTCTGACCACTTCCACAGGTTTACTGATGGTCAGCAATTTTCGCTACTATAGTTTCAAGGATATCGATCTGCGCGGCAAGGTTCCATTTGTGGTCGCGATTGCCGTCATGTTGGCGTTCGGATTGGTTTTCGCGCATCCTCCGGTCATGTTGTTCGGTTTGTTTTTCCTTTATGCGCTCTCCGGACCGGTGTTGACCCTGGTTTTGCGCAGGCGGCGGAGAAGTAAGCGGGGCGCGGTTTAGGATAAAATATTTAATTCGATAGAGACCATTGAACCTGGAACACTTGGCAACTAAAAACAACAGGCGTATATTGCTAACCGACGGATAAATGAATGAGTTCCTTCACCTACTGCACTTTTAATAAGCTTGGTTTTTCGCTGCTCAGCAGCGAAAGTTTTCACTGCACGCTCACTTCCGGCTTACCCGCCCTCCTGACTCTGGGTCCGCTGCTGCCCTGAGGGGCATTCAGGGTTTTCAGATCAAGTCATACCATTTCCCGCCAAGGGGTTTTTTCAGTTCGGTCCCGCGACAGCGCGGACGGAAACAATTGGATCGTTCAGATGAAAGATAAATTGATCATTTTTGATACCACGCTGCGCGACGGCGAGCAGAGTCCTGGCGCATCGATGACCCGGGATGAAAAAGTCCGGATTGCCAAGGCGCTCGAACGCTTGCGGGTGGACGTGATTGAAGCCGGTTTTCCGGCGGCCAGCCCCGGCGATTTCGAAAGCGTGCAGGCGATCGCGCGTACGATCAACCAGAGCACGGTCTGCGGCCTCGCAAGAGCCGTCGATTCCGATGTGGACAAGGCCGGAGAGGCGGTAAAACCGGCGGAGCGCCGGCGCATCCATACCTTCATCGCAACCTCTCCGATTCATATGAAGAAGAAGTTGCAGATGGAGCCGGGGCAGGTCATCGAATATGCGGTACGCGCTGTTAAACGCGCGTTGCGTTACACCGATGACGTTGAATTTTCCCCTGAGGATGCCGGTCGTTCCGAAGAGGATTTTTTGTGCCGCATTCTTGAAGCCGTGATCAGTGCAGGCGCGACGACCTTGAATATTCCGGATACGGTTGGGTATAGCGTGCCTGACCAGTTCGGTAGAACCATCCGCAATCTGATCGAGCGGATACCTAATTCGGACAAAGCCGTCTTTTCGGTTCATTGCCACAACGATCTCGGCCTTGCCGTCGCAAATTCGTTGTCTGCGGTGTTGAACGGCGCCCGGCAAGTCGAATGCACGATCAACGGCTTGGGCGAAAGGGCCGGAAATGCATCCCTTGAAGAAGTCGTCATGGCGGTTCGGACGCGAAAGGATGTTTTTCCGTGTAGAACCGACATCGATACCCGGGAAATCGTGAATTGTTCGAAGCTGGTATCGAGTATTACTGGTTTTCCGGTCCAGCCAAACAAAGCCATCGTCGGTGCGAATGCGTTTGCGCATGAAGCCGGCATCCATCAGGACGGCGTTCTCAAGAACCGGGAGACCTACGAAATCATGCTCGCGGAAGACGTCGGGTGGACCACTAACCGAATGGTTCTGGGCAAGCATTCCGGCCGGAATGCCTTTAAAACCAGAATGAACGAAATCGGAGTCGAATTCGATTCCGATGAGGCGCTGAATCAGGTATTTTTCCGTTTCAAACAGCTCGCGGACAAAAAACATGATATTTTCGATGAAGATTTGCAGGCGCTGATTACCGAAGCAGCGTTGGAATCGGAAGGCGAATGGGCGCAATTGGTTTCACTGAAAGTCTGTTTGGAAACCGGCGAGACTCCGCGCGCGCAGGTTGTTGTCCGGGTCGACGGCAAGGAGATGACCGGGATCGCGGAAGGCAGCGGCGCGGTCGATGCGAGCCTCAAGGCCATCGAATCGATCGTACATAGCGATGCCTCACTGCAACTTTATTCGGTCAATAATATTACCAGCGGAACCGATGCCCAGGGTGAGGTGACCGTTCGTCTCGAAAAACGCGGTAGAATCGTAAACGGGCAGGGGGCCGATACCGATATTGTGATCGCGTCGGCGAAGGCCTACATGAACGCGGTCAATAAATTGGTGATGAGATCGGAGAAGCGCCATCCGCAGACCAGCAGCGATGTTTGATTCGGGACCCGAGGTTGGAATCGGTGGATCGGTCAACGCGGTCGAGGATTATTACCGTGGATGAAAAACTGCGCCTTCAGTATCTGGAGGCGATGGGTATTCAGGCATGGCTGCCGAAAGTAAAGTTTCGCGCTCCGCAGCGTGATCCGTTGCGCGCGGAGATTTTCGACATTCCGCGGGAACTCAATTCGCGAGTGGACTGCGCGAACTCGCCGCTTGCGGAAGGTTTATCCGCTGAAGATCAATGGAAGGTTCTTGAAATGCGCGTGGCCAAGTGCACCGCCTGCGGGTTACACGTGACCCGCACGCAAACGGTATTCGGGACCGGGAGCCACACCGCCACCTGGATGGTGATCGGAGAAGCGCCGGGCGCAAGCGAAGATCAGCAGGGGAAACCCTTCGTCGGCCGCGCCGGCCAGTTGCTGACCGAGATGCTGCGAGCCGTCGGACTGCAACGGGAGGAGGTTTTTATCGCCAATATCCTAAAGTGCCGTCCGCCCAATAATCGGGACCCGGGTCGAGCCGAGGTCGAGGCCTGTGAAGGCTTTCTCAAGCAACAGGTCGCGATGGTAAAACCGAAAATCATTTTGGCCGCGGGGCGAATTGCGGCACAGAATTTATTGAAGACCGATGCGCCTATCGGCCGGTTGCGGGGCCGGGTGCATCGCTATGGAGAAATTCCATTGGTCGTGGTTTATCATCCGGCTTATCTTTTGCGTTCGCCGCTCGAGAAACGAAAAGCGTGGGACGATCTGCAGCTGGCGATGAACGCGGTTAAATCCTTCCACAATAAAATACCCGGCTGATCGATGCGCAATTGGGTTATCCTTATTAAAAAACTTGAAGCCACTGGAAAATGAGAGAATTGTTCGACTTCTTCAAAAAATTGGTGACCTATGATGCAGATCGGGATTTTTATGCCAAATTCAACCCGAGCGTGGCGCGCGACCGGGATTTGATCTCGTACCGTCCGATGCGGACATCCGACATTAAATTGATTGTAGCCATTGAAAATCAAGTCTATCACTTCCCCTGGACGTCCAGAACTTTTCATGACTGCATGAAGATCGGTTATTTTTGCTGGGTCTGTGAACGAATCGATGAAGTGATCGGCTATGGAATTCTGTCGCTGGGCGCCGGGGAAGCCCATGTGATGAATGTCTGCGTCTCCCCCAAGTACCAGAGGCAGGGGCTCGGGCGCCGCATGATGAAAAAGTTGATCGAAATTGCGCTCGAAAATTATTCCAGGACCCTGCTGTTGGAGGTCAGGCCATCCAACACGGTGGCGGTGCAGCTATACCTGAGTATGGGATTCAATGAAATCGGTATCCGGAAAAACTATTATCCGGCCAGGGACGGACGAGAAGATGCATTGATGTTTTCGAAGGAATTAGCCGCGAAGCGCTCCAATGGCGGTTCCTGACCATAGCAATCGGCGCAAATCCACCAGAAACAGTAATCACCGGCGAGTACAGCCGTACCGCAGACTAAGACTTTGATGATCATCAATGTCAATCTGAATTAATCAGGCTTTCACCCCATTCCCAAAGCGCATCGAGAATCGCACCGGAATTTTGAATGTGGCCTGAAGCAGCCCGCAGCCGTTGAATTTCCGCTTTGTAGGAGCTGATATTGAGGCGGCGTTTAGTGCCGCCAGCGGTAATTCGACCGATTCGGTATTCGTTCCAGCGCTGGGTTTCCGATTCCGAAAGCGTTTCCGGGAAGTTCCTGGCACGATACCGGACTAGCATTTCCGGCAATCTTGGATCGTCAAAATGATCGCCGAGATGACCCAGCGCAGCGGGCGGCGCATTCCGTATCGCAGCCATCCTCGCGCGATCCGCAGCATTAAAAAACCCGCCGCTGTACAACATTAGGTCCGGATCATCGGATCGTGTTTCAGGGCTGGTGGAAAACAATGCGGAAACCTTTTCAAACAGTCCTGTACTTTTCCGGATCCGCGCCCAGTTCTCGAGACACCGCTCCAGATCAATGCGCAGCCGGCGCGTATCCCGATCACGCAGGGTTTTCAGCGGAACGATTACCGGACATTTATTGAGATGTACGGTTTTCAATGCCACCCGGTCAGCGGCCACAGAGACGTGCTTCCTGGCCGTGAATAACCGCTCGCGAATCTCATCGACGGTTCCTTCGAGCAGCACGGAAGGATCCTTTGCGAGGTTATAAACAATTATTCCGTTGCTGTTGACAGGGTGCCGGACCAACGGGGCGACTACCGCTATGCAGCCTTCTGCAGCCGGGTATCGACTCGAAACATGCAGAACCGGAGTTGGGTTCTCCGGTATCAATAACTGACTGACCCGGTTTTTCTTTCTGTGCGTATAAACATAAGAATATAGCTTTGGAATTCTGTCACGAATTAGCCGGGCAATTGCAATGGTCGCGTAGACATCCGCGAGGGCGTCGTGCGCCGCGGAATGCTCGATTCCATTCGCACGGGTAATATCTTCCAGACGAAACGACGGCAAGCCATCGCCGGTATCCGGCCATGCCAAATTTTCCGGACGCAATGCGCGGGCCAGACGCAGCATATCGATGATATCCCAGCGCGAATTGCAGTGTTGCCACTCCCGCGCATAGGGATCATAAAAATTGCGATACAAGCAGTTGCGGGTGATTTCGTCGTCAAAGCGTAAACTATTGTAGCCTGCTCCACAAGTTGCGGGATGGGCCAGTTGTTCGTGAATCGCCGCGGCGAAATGCGCATCGCACAGCCCTTCTTGCAGGGCTAATTGCGGCGTAATCCCGGTGATCAGGCAGGCCTCCGGATCCGGCAGTATGTCATTCGCCGGCTTGCAATACAGAACGAACGGAGCACTCACGATTTCAAGATTTTCGTCAGTTCGAATTCCCGCGAATTGGGCCGGGCGGTCCCAGGCGGGATCGGTTCCGAACGTCTCGTAATCGTGCCAGATAATTGTGGGAGTAAGCACTGAACCTTTATTTCGTTCCTTAAGAAACATTCGGCTAAATGTTTGCGGCCCCGTAATGGATCGAACATTGGCCGTTCTCCCAACGGATCCAGCCGAAATCCGACCATTTACCCCCGAGATTTGTTTTACGCAGGTCGGTTACCCATTGAAACGATATCCGAATGGGCTTTGTTTTGATAATGAATATTGAATCCCGGGTACCAACTCCCAACTTCTGGGCCCAGAAGGCCGTCACTTTCCTGGCCAATCGCTCAAATACGATTCTGTTGAATGGGGGATGCATTGCGACGTTCGCCCACATTGAATGGACGCGGCCCCAATTCGGCGAAACAAACCGCCCATCGGGGGCAATGAAAGGAACCCATTTTTCTTGCCCCTCGGAATCGATATAAGTCAACGCAGAAATTTGATCATACCCGCGAAAATGGTCGTCCGTGTAAAGCGCGTGCGGCGTGATGCCCAACAAAATATGGCTGATGGAGGTGATGTAAATCGAAACTTCGCTGACGATTCGACCGTAAAATGTCGGCTGCTCGCCCACGTTAAACCATTTTGCTGTTCCATAATAAAGCGTACTGTTGATCTGAACGATCAAAACGATTGCCAAAAATCGGGAAATTACACTGGGTGAGACCTCGGACGTGAATGATTCGCGGCTGGAAACAATATTGAGCCGAAATGGGGGGTCGTCCCTGAATCGTCGGTTGATACGAAATGAGCTCAGGCGAGTGTAGGCTCGACAAAAGAACGCTCTCGCAATATCGATAACCCGTAGAAGACGTAACAACAGTTTGAAGTGTCCGATTTCCAGAAAGCCATCAAAACTGTCATAAATTCTATTTCGCCGGTCCAGCGAAGCCGCTCGAAATGTTCGAAAATCTGTATATTCTTTGCTGATAACATCCGGAAGCTCATCAAGGTCGGACACAAAATGAAACGAGGAAACGTTTCGAAAATCAAAATGCTGAAGAATAACGGCGCGTAGTAGATTTTCGCGATCAGTGCTGTTAGAATAAGTATGGAGTATAGGGTTCTGATATTTGATTTTTTGTGCGATACAGGTCCACCATTTAAATGGCACGAGCAGAATATAGTGGACAAGCATACCCCAACCAAAAGGATAAATGTTCAAAGAAAATATTATTCCCAGGTGAAATGCCGCGCCGGAGATCAACAACGGTATTCGGAATAAACGATGGGCAAAAATAAATAAAAAGGATAATTGAAATATAATGAGTGAATAGCCGATCAGCTTTTGTAAAACCTGATTGTTTACGAACCAATCGAGTTCCAAGGGTGAAATATAATAGGGTATGGTATTCGGCACCCAGGCCCCCAGGCCGTTCATCCAAATCTGTGAATGGAATTTATGAATGCCCGCATCAAAATAAAATAAGCCGAGGGAAACGCCGATCAAAATGTAATAGTAAATAACCGGCGTACGCACATCTGGTACAGAGTTTCGAACCCTCCGCGCGAAATCCAGCCTGAGCCGCAATTTGTCCAAAGATAACCTGCGTTCGGAATGGACAAAAATCAATATGAGGCTGCTAATTGTCATTAATTGGTCGAAACCGCCGTCAAAGTCACGCCACATCGGCGACAAGAGCACAAATAGCACCCAAAACAGGTAGTTCATGATTACACATACTCTGGTAAACAAACCCAAAATCAGACAAACGGCCACACCGAACCAGATAAACAATGAAAGGATTACGAGCGCGCAGGCGGTTTCCAGATACGGCATCTGATCAAAAATCAGATGTCTGAAGTAGATTAGAAATGCAATCTCCTGGGCAATAATTATTCCGAAAAATATCCGGAACAATCCGAGTCCTATCGCGGATACTTTTTTTTCCAGGCCACGGTCAATCGCCCCTAGTAATAAGGATTTCATCTGGATTGCATGGGAAACCGGGAATATGCCTATTTATAAATGTAGATTCGGCAAACCCGGACGAGAAGACTGGAATTAAACAAGCCAGAGCCTTACGAGCCCTAGTTCTGCTGGAATGGACCCGCGCGAAGAGCTGAGGTCCGGCGATTTTAAGAAAGTATTATGACCTTCAACGCAAGTGCGCCCGAATTGGTTAAAGCCGGAAGCGTTGCACGTACGAGATAATCGGCTGCCTGTGGCACTATTCGTGCTGCTTAGACGAGGTAACTGGCAGGCTACCGTGCCACAAGCAAACGATCATTGGCGACTATTTTTCGTCGTCGTCTTTGAGAACCCATCTGACAAAATAGTAACCACCAACCAGGATGGCGAGAAAAATTACAGCGTTAACCGGATTTTTGAGAGCTTCTGCTCCTTCTAATATTGCGCCCATAGCGAAGAATACCTGTATGTAGTGGTAGTGATTTAGTTTAGAAATCTTGATCTGACGACATTCGGCGTTGAATTGTCAGCGCGGACAAAGTATACCGGTTCCCGACTCATTGTCAACAACGGGCCGGTCTGTCAGGCCGCCGCACGCCTTCATCTACTTCCATCTGGATCTGATTTTCTGAACCAGCTTACTGATTCCCAGTTCTTTTTTGAGGATGAATCTGGCGCGGACCACATAGGACGCCAACAGACCGAAAACCAGGGGAAAGAATTCGAGAACTACCGCCCGGAATCCGGTAGAACCGCCGCTGGTCCGTCCGAATCCACTGCCGACGCCGACATCGATGCCACCGACAACTCCTTCGACGAACGCCCAATTCACAATGAACCCTAAAATAACACCTCCCAGGAAGGTGAAGGAGCCGATTCCGAACCATTTGAATGCATTTTCTTTTTGCGATTCAGGCAAAGGCAGGTTCATTTGCACCACACTGTGGTGAAACCAGTAGCCTATACCGAGCATGAACAAACCATTGAAGACACCCATTGCTTTTCTCCTCGTTTTTAGGTTTTCTATTTTTTGGTAAAAAACATATACTCGCCAATTCCCTGTTTGATGATCATAGAATTACCGTCCTTTTCAATAACCGTGTAGACTATTTTTTTCCCGGGGCGGCCGACATCGTCGGCGACGATTTTTCTGTCTTTGATTTCATAGCGGGAATTCACGGAATAATTGCCTCCCGGCAGCCTTTTATCATAACCGGAAGTGGCAAGTGTGCCATCTTTTTTGAATTCCCAAGTCAGTTCACCCGGACGCCTGGGTCCATCGAGGTCTTTTGCGCTTCCTTCGAGATTCCAAACTCCGATAACGTCGGCGCTACTTTTTAGAGCACCCTCAGCTTGAACAGGCAACGAGCAAAACGCAATCAGGGAAAATAGAATGCTGAAGTTAACGTGTGCTTTTTTCATCTGCAGTTTCCGGATGCATGGACTGAAGTTACGCAGCCCGCGAAAGAATAAAAGAGTCGCGGAAATCGATAATCGATATCGGACCGAGTGATCGGACCGGCGATATGGGATTATCACAATAAACACCCGCAAATTGCAAGAAACGGATCACCGGGCTGGAACCGGAATCAATGCAGGGAAAGGCCAGTCGATTCCGCCCTGGATGTCAAGCGGGTTCCGCTTTTTTGCATGTCGTGATGCGTTTCGGCTTTCCGTAGAGCGCGAACCAACTACCCGTAGGAGGCCGCGACCGATTTTTTTTTTTGGCCTGCTTCGAATCAGGATATACAATTATTAATAATTTATGGACCGGGCTTCGCAACAGAGCCCGGCCGGAACCGATTCCCAACTATCCAGCATGCATCGTATAAACCCGAAATACTCAGAATTCTCAGAGACCTTATCCGAAAGAATATTAATCCTGGACGGGGCCATGGGCACCATGATCCAAAGCTACGGACTCGTCGAGAACGACTACCGGGGCGAACGTTTTCGAGACTGGCCCAGTGATCTGAAGGGTAACAATGATCTTTTGTCGCTGACCCAGGCAGGAATCATAAAAGCCATTCATTCCGCATACCTTGATGCGGGGGCCGATATCATTGAAACCAATACTTTCAATTCGACCCGCATCGCAATGTCCGATTATTCGATGGAGACCCTCGCGTACGAGATCAACCTGGAATCCGCGAAACTCGCGCGGTCTGCGGCGGATGCGATGACCGCAAGAACGCCTGACCGGCCGCGATTCGTAGCCGGTGTAATCGGTCCCACCAACCGGACCGCGTCGATTTCCCCGGACGTGAATGATCCGGGATATCGAAACGTAACCTACGATGAATTGGTGGACGCCTATTACGAATCGGTCAGCGGCCTGGTCGATGGCGGTGTGGATCTCGTGATGATCGAAACGATCTTCGATACCCTGAATGCGAAGGCGGCGATCTTCGCGGTCGAAAAATATTTCGACAACCATAACATCCGGCTTCCGGTAATGATATCGGGGACCATTACCGACAGTTCCGGGCGAACTTTGTCCGGTCAGACAACCGAAGCGTTCTGCAACTCGGTGAGACATGCGCGGCCGCTTTCGATTGGTCTGAATTGCGCGCTCGGCGCCACGGAATTGCGCCAGTATATCGAAGAATTATCCTCGGTTGCGGACTGCTTCGTCTCCGCCCACCCGAACGCCGGGTTGCCGAATGAGTTCGGGGAATACGATGAAACACCGGAGCAAATGGCCCGGGAAATCGCGGAATGGGCGGAAAGCGGATTTCTGAACATCGTGGGCGGATGTTGTGGAACCACCCCGGAATACATCAAGGCGATCCGCTTGGCGGTTCAATCATTTCCCCCGCGACAGCGTCCTAACCTTCCGGTTAAGTGCCGTTTATCGGGCCTCGAGCCGATGAACATCGGCGAGGACTCGCTGTTCGTGAACGTCGGCGAACGAACCAACGTGACCGGTTCGGCGAAATTCCGCCGCCTGATCAAGGAGGATAACTTCGAAACCGCGCTGGATGTCGCGCGTGATCAGGTCGAAAACGGAGCCCAGATCATCGATGTCAATATGGACGAAGGGATGTTGGATTCCAAGGAAGCGATGGTTCGTTTCCTGAAGCTGATCGCATCCGAACCGAACATCTCCAAAGTTCCGATCATGATCGATTCCTCGAAATGGGAAATTCTCGAGGCCGGTCTCAAATGCATTCAGGGCAAAGGAATAGTCAATTCGATCTCGCTGAAGGAAGGCGAGGAAGTCTTTATTCGCCATGCCCGTCTGATCCGCCGTTATGGAGGCGCGGCTGTGGTGATGGCCTTCGATGAGGCGGGCCAGGCGGACACTGTCGAACGCAAGGTGAATATCTGTACCCGGGCCTATGAGATTTTAACCGGGAAAGTCGGTTTTCCGCCCGAAGATATCGTGTTCGATCCCAATATATTTGCGGTCGGGACGGGTATCGAAGAACATAACGCCTATGGCTGGGCCTATATCGAAGCCACCCGTAAGATCAAAGCCGCGTTGCCGCATGTCTCGATTTCCGGCGGGGTCTCGAATGTTTCATTCTCCTTTCGCGGCAATGATCCGGTTCGCGAGGCAATCCACTCGGCATTTCTATATCACGCGATCCGTGCGGGAATGGATATGGGCATCGTGAACGCCGGGCAGCTCGTAATCTACGACGACATTCCGCAAGAACTTCGCGAGCGCGTTGAGGATGTGGTGCTGAACCGCCGGGAAGACGGCACCGAACGGCTCCTCGAAGTCGCCGCAAAATATCGCGGCGATGGCTCATCAGGTAGCGAAAAGAAAAAGGACCTCGAATGGCGAAGCTGGCCGGTCGGAAAGCGCCTCGAGCATGCTTTGGTCGAAGGCGTCGCGGATTTTATCGAGGAAGACACCGAGGCGGCCAGGCAGGCAGCGAAACGCCCGCTCGATGTGATCGAAGGGCCGCTGATGGACGGCATGAACGTGGTCGGTGACCTGTTCGGGGACGGCAAAATGTTTTTGCCTCAGGTGGTGAAGTCCGCGCGCGTCATGAAAAAAGCGGTCGCCTATTTACTACCCTTCATGGACGTCGACAAAGACCAGCAAAAGAAATCCAACGGTAAAATCGTGATGGCCACGGTCAAGGGGGACGTCCATGACATCGGGAAAAACATCGTCGGCGTGGTACTGCAGTGCAACGGCTACGAAGTGATCGATCTCGGCGTCATGGTGCCCGCGGAAAAAATTCTCAAAACCGCGCGCGCGGAGAGCGTCGACATGATCGGACTGAGTGGTCTGATCACGCCCTCGCTCGACGAGATGGTCCATGTCGCCAAGGAAATGGAACGGCAGGACTTCGAGATTCCTTTGTTGATCGGTGGCGCGACGACATCGCGCGCCCATACGGCGGTCAAGATCGAACAACACTACCACGGTCCCACGGTCTACGTAACCGATGCCTCGCGCAGCGTGGGCGTGGCGGGAAACCTGATGAATCCGGAGACCCGGGGCGACTATGCGGTCCAAATCCGAAACGAATACGAAGAGGTCAGACGGCGGCACGCGGGGCGAAAATCCAATACCAGACAACATCCGATCGAAGCCGCGAGGGAGAATCGATTCACTGGGCAGTGGCCGGAATTTTCACCCGTGACCCCAGGTTTTTTCGGTTTACGGCGTTTCAATGAGTATCCGCTCGCGGAAATCGCCGGTTATATCGACTGGTCGCCATTTTTCCAGGCTTGGGAGTTATCCGGAAGCTACCCCAAAATCCTCGATGACGAAATCGTCGGGAAACACGCCCGCCAATTGTTCGGCGAAGCCCAAGGCATGCTGCAGCGGATCGTGGCCGAAAAATGGCTGAAAGCGCAGGCTGTTATTGGATTCTTTCCGGCCAACAGCCACGGCGATGACGTGCTGGTCTATACCGATGAAAACCGGACCGAAACGCGGGCGGTGCTGCATCATCTGCGACAGCAGAACATCAAGCCGCCGGGACAGCCGAATTATTGCCTCTCGGATTTTATCGCGCCGGCCGGAAGCGGCATCAAGGATTACGTGGGCGGATTCGCGGTGACCACCGGTTTCGGGATTGAGGCCCATCTTGAAAAATTCGAGAAAGACCACAACGACTACGACAGCATCATGCTAAAAGCCCTGGCCGACCGGCTCGCGGAAGCTTTCGCCGAATACCTGCACGAACGCGTGCGCAAGGAATTCTGGACCTATGCGGCCGATGAATCCTTATCCCCGGAGCAGTTGATCAAGGAGGAATATCGCGGCATCCGTCCCGCCCCGGGGTACCCTGCCTGTCCCGACCATACCGAAAAGAGTACTTTGTTTTCCCTGTTGAATGTAGCCGAGCAGACCGGCATTACATTGACCGAGAGTTATGCGATGTATCCGGCGGCTTCCGTATGCGGGTGGTATTTCGCTCATCCGCAGTCCCGCTATTTCAATGTCGGCAAAATCGCGAAGGACCAGATTCTGGATTACAGCCTGCGCAAGGCGATGTCGCTGAAAAGTACCGAGCGCTGGCTGGCTCCGATCCTTGCCTACGAACCGGATTGATTCCGGTTCTTGGTGCGATCGGCGATCGGTTCGTTCACTCTGCCCGGACGAACGTGCCCTGGAGCGATTGATTCATGCAAACCGCTGGGGCCGATTTATCTCGACAGGGTCCTTGCGCCGTTCTTGTTGGCGGCCAAGTTTTTTCAGGAGCTTTACCACACTCTGTGGCACACTGTCGAATTGTGGAGTAGACCCGATATTTTAGCCTCAGTTTGATTGATCTGTTGCTAGCCGGCAGATTTCCGCTGTTCGCCAAGGCGAGCGTGACCCTATGGCCCACTCCGCCTGTTTGTGGCAAGGACCGTCCTGATTAGCAAGATGCTTCAGCCAACCCCAAAAAAGCCATCATTCCGGCAGGGAAGCCGGAAAGCCTGGGAGGGTAGCCAACTTGCCATCCATGGACGCTGGATACCGGCATCCATGCCGGTATAACGTTCTGCCAAAACCTCTTTATAATCAGAGGAGCGTTACAACGATAACCTGATTCTCTGGCCGGTCGGCGCATTTAACGAAGCGATTTTGGGAAGCCCCGGGTAGCCTGACCTACTTCGAGGTGGAAATCCGCAATGGCAGATTATTCTGACACCGGTGCGTTTCCAGCGTGCCGATGCGGTCCGCGCCAAGCTTGCGGAACTCAATCTTTCCGAACAGGACATCGCTGACGCAGTTTCTTGGGTTCTTCCGGCAAATGCGTACTTTAAGGATTCATCCGACCAGGACATAATTAGTTTCATGCAGTGCCAATATTTTCAGTTTGAAGAATTCAACATCTCTGAAGCCATAAGCCATTTTATGCAAGGTTTTGATCTTATTGT
>JBGTCG010000041.1:0-3067 GCA_041748915.1 Methylococcales bacterium | reverse complement strand
GTAATCCGCCATATCGCTGTCAACCTGATCAAGAAGGAAAAATCCTCGAAAGTCGGCGTCAAGACTAAACGCTTGAAGGCCGGGTGGAACAACGATTATTTGCTTCGGGTGATTGGCGGAATTTAAGCCCGATTGCCCTGGTACAAACCCTTTGCAACAAAGGCGCATCAACCACTGGGGCGGGAGGCCCAGGCAGCGTGAGACGTAACGCGATTGAAGTGGACTTCGTCGGATCGCGGCCATCGCGTATCGTCGGCCAGATCTGGAATCGGTGTGCCAATGGACTTGAAAATTCGATGATCTTCAATACATCCGCAGTCCTGGCGGGGTAGTTGATTGAAACCGAGGTCAGGATGTTTTCGGCGTGACGAATGTTTATGACAGAAAGTTGCCAGAAAATTGGCGGTTGGTTCCACTGAACGAGATCGGCCAATTAGTTGGCACCAACATTAACCCGCAACAATCAAAGGGTGAAACATTTGAGCACTACAGCATCCCAGCGTTTGATGCCTATAAGAAACTAGTATCGGAGAAAGGCGAGGTCATTCTAAGTAACAAGATAGAGTTTCCGTCTGGGGCCGTTCTTTTTTCCAAGCTGAATCACGTATTTCCCGTACATGGCATGTGTTGGGGGGAGGTGGTCCGCGCAAGATTTGGTCAACCGAATTTTTACCAATTTTCTCAGACGAATCAGAATTATTCGCGCCATATCTGGAATATGTGTTACAAGAGCCGGAATTTTTGTTTCGTGTTCGCTCGAAGGTCGCAGCAGCAACGAAAAGCCGCGAGAGATTGAAGCCGGAAATGGTGATGGCGGAAAAAATCCCCCTCCCACCCCTCGCCGAACAAAAACGCATCGCCGCCATTCTCACCGAGCGGCTGACCACCGTGGAACGCGCGCGCAAGGCTAGCGAAACCCGCCTAGAAGCCGCCCGCGCTTTGCCAGCGGCCTATTTGCGGGAGGTGTTCGAGAGCGAAGAGGCAATGGGGTGGTCGACGCACAAGCTCAGAGATGTGATGCAGCTTCGCCGCAATATCGTCCATCCAAAAAACAATCCATTTGGTAATTCGATATTTGTAGGGCTTGAAAATATTGAATCGGGTACGGGACGGCGAATCGGTAGTGAACCGGTGAAGAAGGAAGAACTAACTGGTCGAAAGCCAATATTTTTTTCGGGCGATGTAGTTTATGGGTATTTGCGTCCCTATCTGAACAAGGTTTGGATCGCTGATTTTGATGGGCTGTGTTCAGTCGATCAGTACGTCTATAAAGTGGATAATGGGCTTGTTTTGAGTGAATTTGTCGCGTGGTATCCACGCAGTCCTGTTTATCATGAAAGAGCACCCATCGGCGTTACGCCTGGTCAATTACCAAGAATTCGAATCGAAGAAGTAGAAGCCACTGAAATTAATTTGCCTTCAATGGAAAAACAGAAACAGGTTATTGCTGAGATCCAGAAAATACAGGAGCAACATTGCCAAATTAAATCAAATATTGGAGCCGAGTTGTATGCAATTGAGTGCATGGCACCAGCTCTCCTCCGCCAAGCCTTCTCAGGAGCCCTCTAAGTGCCAGTCGACAAGACGAAAACCCCCAACGGCAATAGCCTGAACAGCCAAAAATCGGTCAACGATGCGGTCAAATCCATCTGCGACATCATGCGCCGGGGCAATGTCACGAGCGCGGTGCAGTATGTGCCGGAGCTGACCTGGATTCTGTTCCTGCGGGTGCTCGACGAAATCGAGCAGGAGGCGCAGGAGGAGGCCGCGGCGCTGGGGCTGATTTACAAGCCGCCGCTCGCCGCGCCTTATCGCTGGCGCGACTGGGCCGCGCCCGACGGCGCAACCCGCAAGCAACTGGAGGAGAGTTCTTCCGGCGATGCGTTCGCGTTCGCCAACCGGAAACTGATCCCGTACCTGAAAGGGTTGGAGAATCGCGCCCACGCAACCGTGCGCCAGAAAGTCATCAGCGAGATCATGAGCGGCGTCGAGCGGGTCCGGGTGGACACCGAGCGCAATTTTCTCGACGTGCTCGACCGGGTGCACCGGCTTAGGTGCCACACCATCGACAAGACCCATGTCTTCAGTTTGTCCCAGGTCTACGAGGGCCTGTTGCTGAAAATGGGCGAGAAGAACAACGACGGCGGCCAGTTTTTCACCCCTCGCCAGGTGATCCGCGCCATGGTGCGGGCGATCGATCCCAGAATTGGCGAGACCGTTTACGATCCCGGCAGCGGCACCGACGGATTTCTTGCCCAGAGCTATGAACACATCAAGGACACCGTCGACAAGCAGGGGGCAACGGGCGAGCAATACACCACGCTGCAGGAACACACCTTCTACGGACGCGAAAAAGAAAACCTGATCTATCCCATCGCGCTGGCCAATCTGGTGCTGCACGGCATTGACCACCCCCCACGTCTGGCACGGCAACACCCTTACCGGCAAGGAGAGCTATGGCGGTCTGTTCGCGGGCGCGCCGGAGCTGTTCGAGGTGCTCACCAATCCTCCTTTTGGCGGAAAGGAAGGAAAGGACGCGCAAACCCGCTTCGACTACAAGACCAGCTCCACCCAGGTACTCTACCTGCAACATGTCATCAACAGCCTCAAAACCGGTGGGCGCTGTGGCATCGTGGTCGATGAGGGCTTGCTGTTCCGCAGCAATGAAGATGCCTTCGTCATAACCAAGCGCAAGCTGTTCGACGACTGCAACCTGTGGTGCGTGGTCAGTCTGCCGGGCGGCGTCTTCACCCAGGCCGGCGCGGGCGTCAAGACCAACTTGCTGTTTTTCACCAAGGGTGAACCGACGAACGCGATATGGTATTACGACCTTTCCAGACTTAACCCGACTTCAGCGATTCAGTCTAAGATTCCCCGGATTTTTACTGAGGGCGTAGCGCAGGTAATTGATAACTAAAGGCAGGGGTTCCGAAAATGGTGCAAAAGCGCCTGTAGTGCCGACCTACCCCATTGACTTATTGGAATAATTTGCAAGACTACCGGCATGTTTTTGCGTGCCAAGAAACGGTTGAAAGACGGCAAGGAACATTGTTACTGGAGTATTGTT
>JBGTCG010000040.1:0-4073 GCA_041748915.1 Methylococcales bacterium | reverse complement strand
GCCGGATGTCCTCCGCGGGCGCCATCGGATCATCATGGCCGTGCAGCACCAGAACCCTGGCTTTGATCGCATTTCCGCGCGTGTTGCAAGGAGCCGAAAGCAAACCGTGGAAACTGACCACGCCGCGCAAGTCCGCGCCGGCCCTCGCCGGATCCAGCACGCATAGCCCGCCGAAACAAAAGCCCATCGCCGCGATTTTCCGGGTTCACTGGATCTTGCGCGCGCACCGCGCCCAATGCCGCCGTCATTCGACGCTGCAACAGCGCGCGGTCGTTCATGAACGGCGCCATCAACGCCGAATTCTCCTCGATAGTCCGTCCCAGAACACCTTTACGTACCTGTCGAGTTTTACCTGAATGGATGTATTAGCCAGAGCCAGATCGCGGAAGCGAATTTTGCGGTAGCCGCGGGAGCCTGAACCGCCAAGCCCCGTGAGTTCCAGAAGCTTCATGCCTCTCACCACGGTTTTCAGCAGATTTTCGTTGTCGTGGACTCGTATCTAAAGGCGAAAAACGAATATCGCGCGAGGCGGGTACCCTTTCGGTATTTCCGGGGTTCTCGGCGGTCGCCGTGATCCTGTTAATCGAGTTTTCCATTTTGACTTCGGTATCCTTGCGCCAGCAATTAGCGGGAAGTATCTTCGACTCGCCCGCGCCAAAGATAACCCCCCTTGGGGTCGAACGAGCCATTGCTTTGGGAGGTGATCGTGGTCACGTCCAGCCAGCTGGCTCCGGGGAGGTCTGGACAAGGTAATCCGCCACATTCAAAAATGGGATAATTTGACTATCCACGCTATGATCCGAACGTCATCGTCCGCCGGAGGCTTCTGTTCCGCGTCGCTATCCCCAATATGGGATGGTAAACTGTGGCGCCGGACCCCTTGGCGTATCTTCCGGTGAGACCGGCCGGTCGGTAATATCGATGCGCTCGCGGATTCCGTTGCGCTGAAATACGTCGAGGGAATCCCGGAATCGCCGGAATAGTCAATCATCGGGATTTATACCCATGTGGGAAGCTGTTAAAAAATTCGTGCTGAGCCCCTCGGTCGACGACACGGAGCTGAGCCTGCGGCTGGATCAGATCCGCCGGGATCTGCCGGCGCCGCTGTTCTGGTTGCTCGGCAAGACGCAATCGGGAAAGACCGCAATTATCCGGGCGCTGACCGGGCATGAGCAAGCGCAGATCGGCAACGGCTTTCAGCCCTGTACCCGTTTTTCGAGAATTTATCATTTCCCGGATGAAGATGACTGCCTGATGCGGTTCCTGGACACCCGCGGGATCGGTGAAGTCGACTATGCCCCGAGCGAGGACATCGAGGTTTTTTCGCGTCAGACTCATGTGTTGATCGTCGTGATGAAAGCGATGGATCACGCGCAAAAACCGGTGATCGACGCATTGCAGTCGATTCTTGCCGAACAGCCCCGCTGGACGGTGATAGTCGCCCAGACGTGCCTCCATGAGGGCTATAGAGACCCTGCGCAAAACCATATCGAGCCTTATCCTTTCCTGAATCCGGAGTCTGTGGACCCGATACCCGAAAAAATACCCGAGAAACTCGTACGATCATTGCGCCAGCAACGGGAAATGATCAGTGGCGCGGGGATCGACGCGATCTTTGTTCCTCTGGACTTTACGCTGCCGGAAGACGGTTACGACCCGGTTTTTTACGGCCTCGAAGCGTTCTGGAATGCCCTGGAAAAATCCCTGCCGGAGGGCGTGATGGCGCTGCTTCGCGATGCCCGCGACGCGCGGGAACAGATCCGGGATTTATACCGCTCGACCGTCCATCCGCATATCGTAAGCTACTCGATCGCCGCCGGTGCGGCGGGTGCATTCCCGCTGCCTTTCGTCGATATGCCGCTGGTCGCCGCGATTCAGTTAAAGCTGTTCCAGACGATCGCTTCGGTCTACCAGCAGTCATTGAGCCGGAAACGGCTCCAGGATATCGGCAGCGCGATCGGCATCGGCTTTCTTTCCAACCTCGGTAAACGCCAACTGCTGAAACTGATTCCGGCCTACGGCGCCGCGGCGGCATCGGTCATGACCGCGGCGTCGACCTACGCGCTGGGCAAGACCCTGGATTTTTATTTCAGCCATTCGGCCCATGGAGACGTCAAGGAACGCGCGATTTATCGGAACATCTATCAGGAGCAGTTGGACCAAGGCAAGCGGTTGCTGAAATCCTATATGAAAACACGCGGGCGGGAACCGAACCGGACCGCTGAATGACGTTAAGCTATTTCGCGATTACGCGGAAAAACGGGGCATCCCAATGATGCGCGAACCGATTTGCTGATTGGACATGAAGCACGCCGGATGAAAACTATTGTTCAGCAAGGGATCGTCGTGATCATACTGATTTTCAGCGCCCTGCCGTGGGTGTTGCTGGCAGTTGCCGGAATTTTCTGGCTTTGGCGGCAACACTGGATGTCGGCATGGCTCGGCATCGTGATTGTCGGATCGGTGTTGAGCTGGTTGGCGGCACGGCGGTTCCGGGCCAGGGTTATGCGTCCGTCCGTTCCGGCATCCCTGCGGGCGGAACCCCAACCAAACTGGTCGCAGACGCAAAAGGACGCCTGGACAAGCGTCGAATCGATTTGCGAACGGATTGAGACCGAGAAACCCGCGCTGGACGACTGGAATGCCTATATGGCCCTGTTCAGGGAAACGGTTGAAACCGTTGCCGCGCACTTTCATCCGGATCAGGAACATCCATTCCTGGAAATGCGGGTTCCCGATTTGTTACACATCGTGGAGTTGCTTGCGCATGATTTGCGGGTCCTGACCTCCGAGCATATCCCGGGAAGCCACATCGTCACGATCAATGATGTGATGAAAGGCCACCGAGGAATCAACCGGTTGCTGAAAATCTATGACTGGTATCGCATCGCAATTTTTTCGGTGGCGCCGGTGAATGCGATCGTGAATGAAATTCGTCAGCGGATTACCGGCAAAACGGCTTCCCTGGTCTATAACGAAATGCATCGGTACCTGACCTGGGCGTGCGTGAGGAAAGTTGGATTTTACGCGATCCGGTTGTACAGCGGAGAGCTTGATTTCACGCCGGAACAGATGGAGTCCTATGTCAGCAGCAGGTCCGAACGGGACCAGCTGCTGACACAGAAAAAGGATCTGGAACTGGCCAGTGAGCCCTTGCGGATCGTGGTGGTTGGACAGACGAACAGCGGTAAATCAAGCCTGATCAACCGTTTGTTCGGCGACCTCAAAACCGCGGTGGACGTGGTGCCGACCACCTCGACGGTACAACCATTCGTGCTGGAACGTGATGGCCTGCCCGCGGCAATCGTAATCGATACCGGAGGCTATGCAGACAGCACCAGCCAGGGCGGAAGTATGGAGCCCATCGAGCAGGCATTGGATTCGGCTGATCTGATCATTCTGGTCGGTGGCGCGAACCGGCCGGCGCGGGATGCGGACAAAAATCTGCTGCGATCACTGCGCGAACGGTTCCGGAAGAAAAACCAGGAATCGCCCGAATGCATCGTTGCGTTGAGTCATATCGACCAGCTCCGGCCGTTCCGTGAATGGTCGCCGCCGTATGATCTCGATCCGCCCGAGGGCACCAAAGCACAACAGATCGTAGCCGCGATGGAATCCGCGGCAAAGGATCTCGAACTCGACATCGGCCAAATTGTTCCGGTCAATCTTCAGGATGGTTACAACGTCGAAGAGGCCCTGATCCCGGCCATTCTGAAGCATTTGCCGGAAGCGCGTCGCCATCAGTATTTGCGTTGTCTGAAGTCGTTCCACGACGAAAAATACTGGGAGCGGATCTGGAAGCAAAGCAAGGGCGCGGGGCGGTTATTGGCCGCCGCGGGGAGCGACTGGCTGCGGAGAAAACGGGATCGGGATGGAAGATGAGAACTGGCCGGGCTACGCCGCGGACACTGTTGAATTAAAGAAAGATTATGCCTGAATGGCACTTACTTAAGCCCATTTATCGTAAAGATTCGGTGATCCCGTAGCCCCCTGAACTATTACGAGAAGCACTGGACACAAGGGCCTTTATGGGCTACAGTCTGGCGCATGGGTACTTTACCGAACATGGCCGA
>JBGTCG010000039.1:0-33306 GCA_041748915.1 Methylococcales bacterium | reverse complement strand
GCCGGATGTCCTCCGCGGGCGCCATCGGATCATCATGGCCGTGCAGCACCAGAACCCTGGCTTTGATCGCATTTCCGCGCGTGTTGCAAGGAGCCGAAAGCAAACCGTGGAAACTGACCACGCCGCGCAAGTCCGCGCCGGTCCTCGCCAGATCCAGCACGCAAAGCCCGCCGAAACAAAAGCCCATCGCCGCGATTTTTTCCGGGTTCACCGGATCCTGCGCGCGCACCGCGCCCAATGCCGCCGTCATTCGACGCTGCAACAACGCGCGGTCGTTCATGAACGGCGTCATCAACGCCGAATTCTGCTCGATGCTCCCGCCCAGAACACCTTTACCGTACATGTCGAGCGCGAACGCGGCATAGCCGAGCCCGGCAAGCTTGCGGGCCTTATCGCAGACAAATTCGTCGCGGCCGCCCCAGGCATGGGCAATCAGGACCGCGGGCAAAGGCTTCGACACCGCGTCGTCGTAGGCAAGAAACCCTTCCAGACAAGTTTGTTGATCGTGGTATTCCACGGTCGTGTTCTGAAGCGCCATCGGTGGACCCTCGAAATTCTGGATTGAGTAAAAACGGGGGTTTATTCTATTCGCCGAGCAGAAAATATTCCATCGTCGTGACGACACGAATATGCTTGTAATCGGGCGAATAATTGTCGCGATCCTCGATTGAAAAGAGGCCCTGGGTAGCGTTGCGCAACGCGCCGATACGCGTGCCGGAATCCTCCGCGAAGCGCTCCGCGGCCTCACGTGCGTTGTGCGTGGCCTCGGCGATCATCTCGGGCTTGATTGCATTCAGGTCGGTATACAGGTATTGGGGTTGAAACCTGTCCTGCAAAACCACGCCGGCCTTGACCAGGTCTCCGGACCTCTGCATCACCTCGCGAACTTTTTCCACGTCGCCGGTCCTGAGCGTCACCGTGCTTTCCGCCATGTACCGATTCGGGGGACGGTTATTCCCGTAATATTCGCGCGCGTCGTAGTCGGTGATTCGCGGCGGGGAACGGTAAATTCCGGAAGCAGCGAAGCCCTGAGCGCTCAAAAATTCGATGATGGTTTTTTCGAACGCCGTAATACGGCCCTGAACCGCAGCCAGATCATTACCGATCACGTTGAAACCGATCGGCCAGATACACAGGTTGGCGCGGACCTCCCGTTCGGCGAGACCCTTGACCGTCACAAAACGGTTCGCGGCCCGGGTTTGCTCGAGCGCGCTGCCGATCAGATAACCCGAACCTACCAATCCGATGGCCAGAAACAAGCCCAAAATAAATGCGGCCGCGAGCGGACGGCCATTACCAGGACTCATGTGATTCGCTCCTTTTACCGGCAACCGATCAGTTTCCGCCGCATTCATTTGATGATCCAAACCGCCCCTTCCGGCACCCGGCGGCGATCAACCGTGTCCTGCAACGGCGCACAATCAAAACGCGTTTCGTTTCAGGATTTCCAGCAATGCGGAACAACCGTCTTCAAGCAAGTCCAGTACGCGCTCGAAACCATAATTTCCCCCGTAATAGGGATCCGGAACATCGCAGCGGTTCAGGTGGGACGCGAAGCTCAGCAGCAACTTGACTTTGTGTTTGAACGGCTTCGGGCACCATTCCATCAATACGTCGAGATTATGTTGATCCATTGCGAGAATGTAATCGAATTCCTCGAAGTCCCGCGCTTCGAAGACCCTGGCTCGCAGCGTACTGATATCGATGCCCCGCTCCATTGCCGCCTTCTGCGCGCGGATATCGGGAGCTTCGGATAGGTGATACGCATGAGTAGCGGCCGAATCGATCCTGACCAGATGCGCAAACCCAGCCTGATCCAGCAGTTTTCTGAACACTCCTTCCGCGGTCGGCGATCTGCAGATGTTCCCCATGCAAACAAAAAGGACACTGACTTTAGGACTGCTTTCCAAGGCTTTTCAGTTTCTTCGCTGCTTTATTGAAAGAGAGAAAATCATATCACAGCCGCACCGGATCTGACAGATTGCAAGCCGGACCCGCGCAATTCATACGTTTCCGCTCCCCCCGCTGTGCAGCGCTTTTTCGACGCGAGCTAGATCGTCCCGGGTATCGACTCCCGCCTGCGGCGCGGTTTCGAGCATCACCACAAGAATGCGCTCTCCGTGCCAGAGAATGCGTAATTGCTCCAGCGATTCGGTCTGTTCCAGATCGCCGGATGGCCAGCCCTGATAACGATTCAGAAAGTCGACCGCATACGCATACATCCCGATATGACGTTTGTATCCCGCCGCGAGACTTTGCGGATGGCGGTCCGGGAAGAATCGGTCTCGGTCCCACGGAATCGGAGCCCGGCTGAAATATAGCGCATGCCCGTAGCGATCGAGAACAACCTTGACTGCGTTCGGATCGAAAAGCTCTTCGGGACGGTCGATCGCGATTGCCAAAGTGGCCACGCGGGCGCTCGAACTGGATTTCAGGGCCGCGGCAAGCCGGCGAATCGTCGCAGCCGGAACCAGCGGCTCATCTCCCTGCAGATTCACGACAACGTCCGAATCGCGCCAGCCGCGGATTGCACAAACCTCGGCGATCCTTTCGCTTCCATTGCGGTGCTCCCTGCGCGTCATCAGCGCAGGAATTCCGTAGTTTTCGACGCACACCCGAATCTCTTCGTGATCGGTCGCCACGATGACTTCGTCCGCCCCGGCTTCCCGCGCCCGGTCACAAACGTGCAGGATCATCGGTTTACCCGCGAGCGGCAATAAGGGCTTTCCGGGCAGGCGTGACGACGCGTGCCGTGCCGGAATCACGATCTTGAAACCGCTCACTTCGTCGATGCCGGAATTGGGGGCGATCACGAAAGCGCGTCGTACTCCTCGAGCGAAATCCTTCTCGCCTCATCTTCGAGCATCACTGGAATATCATCACGGATCGGGTAAGCCAACCGGTCGGCCTTGCAAATCAATTCAGCAGCTTTCCGGTCGTAGCGCAATTTCCCCTTGCAAATCGGGCAGACCAGAATATCAAGTAACTTTTTGTTCATTCATTTTCCCCTCCAATAGTTGCAGCAGGCGGGAGTCGAAACCACTCTCGAGCTGCGCCTGAACCGGAACGTACCAGTGGTTGGCACGGCTGATGCCGAAACATTTGACCGCATCTTTCTCGGTCATCAATACCGGCGCATCATCGCCGAAACACAGGTCTTCCGCGATGAACCGATGGTGGTCCCGGAAAATACGCGAATCGAACGCAATCCCGCGCGCTTCCAGATGGTCGAAAAACCGCTTCGGATTTCCGATCCCCGCCAACGCGTGGCAGCGGATCGATGAAAATTCTGCAAGCGGTACTTTAAGGTCCTGCCGGCAATTGTTCACCGCTTCCTCGCCCGCGAGCGTCATTTCGAAGCCGTCGGGACTGGGCGCCCCGCTATAAACCACGAGATCGACCCGTTGCAAGCGGGACTGCTTTTCGCGCAAGGGACCCGCGGGCAGACAATAACCATTTCCGAATCGGCGGGCAGCATCCACGACCGCGATTTCGATTTCGCGCCGCAACGCATAATGTTGCAGGCCGTCATCGGAGAGGATGATATCGCAATGCGCGTCATCGCGCAGAATCTCGGCCGCCCCTACGCGCTCGGGTCCGACCGCCAGCGGAGATCCGGTGCGCCGCGCAATCACCAGGGCTTCGTCCCCGACCAGTTGCGGGTCGCTGTCCGGATATACGCGCCGGGGCCAGGAGGCTGCCTTGCCGCCATAGCCCCGGCTAATGATTCCGGGTTTCCAACCGTGTCTGGCGAGAAACCCGGCAAGCCAGATCACGAGCGGAGTTTTTCCGGTGCCGCCGACGGTCAGGTTACCGACAATCAAGATCGGACAATCGGGACCCGCGGAATGCAGCAGACCGGAAGCATACAAACCGCGCCGGATCGAGACAATAAGGGCATAGAGCCCGCTCAGCGGCGCAAGATAACGGATCGGCGAATCCGGCGAATACCATTGCCGCTCCAGCCAAGCCGGGAGCAGAGCAGAAATCCTGCCGTATACCCGCGCGCCGAAAGCCCTAATAGTCCGCGCGCATTTTCCGTATCCGGATTGCAAAGTGACTGAATCGATTCCTATTTTTGTGGTTCCGGAGAGGTTTTCGTGGCAAAGGTAATGTGTACTAGATCGAGCTGCTTTGCCGCATCGAGCACATTGATCACCGCCTGATGCGTGGCGTTCGCATCGGCGGCAATGACCACGGTGGGTTTGTCCTTGTCTTTCGTCGCATCAAGAATCGCTTTTTTCAACATTTCCGGCGTCCGGTTCACGACTTGATGCCGATTGACATAATAATTGTTCTCGGCGTCAACGGTCACATCGATAACATTCTTTTCGACCGCATCCTGTCCCTTGGCTTCCGGCAATTGAATCTGCAATTCGGTTTCTCGGCTGAAGGTCGTCGTAACCGCAAAGAAAATCAGCAATAAAAAAACCACGTCGATCACCGGAGTCATGTTGACATCCACGACTTCGCGTCGTTGCCTTCGAAAATTCATTCCAGATCGCCCTCCCGATCGCCATGTAGAATTTCAACCAATTTCAACGCCTCCTCTTCCATTTTCAACACCAGGGCGATCACCCTGCCTTGAAAATAGCGGTGGAACATCAGGCTTGGTATCGCGACCGACAACCCCGCGGCCGTGGTAATCAGGGCCACGGAAATGCCGCCGGCCAGAACGGTTGGATCACCGATGCCTCCGGCCACGATCGCCGAAAAAACCTCGATCATCCCGAACACCGTACCGAGCAGTCCGAGCAATGGGGCAACCGATGCGATCGTGCCGAGCGTATCCAGAAAACGCCCAAGTTCGTGTACGACCTGCCTTCCGGTTTCTTCGAGGCTTTCTTTCATGACTACGCGCCCATGCCGGTGATTGTTGAGCCCGGCCGCCAGAATCGCCCCCAGCGGCGAGCTCCTGCCGACCATCCGAATCCGTGCCGCATCAAGTTGTTTTTCCCGGTAGAGGTGCCATATTTGGGCTAATAGCCCCGGGGGAAGCACCCGATTGGTCCTGAGCGTCCAGAACCGCTCGCAGATGATTCCCATCGCCAATACGGAACAGGCGATAATCGGCCACATCAAAATTCCGCCCTTTTGAATAATTTCGAACACTGTGGGCAGTCCCTCCTAAGGTTGCAGATTCTAGTCGATTGTAGCCGGTCCGGGAATGATGCGTCGCGGGTTGCGCCTCCTTATAACTCTTCCTCGATCACTTTGTCGTCCAGCGGATTGAATTCGACCGGGTCACTGATCCGGATCCACCGGAAGACGATCGCAAATGCGAGCAAACAGACCAATGACGCGGCCCCATAAACCGCGATCGGACCGAAACGATCCCACGTTTCACCGCTCGCAAAACTGCCTGCCATCCCGCCGAGTCCGAAACTCATACTACTGTAAAGCGCCTGTCCGCGGCCATGACTTCCGCGTGGAAAGTACTGATGCACAATATGAATCGCCGCGATATGGGTTGACCCGAAAGTCGTTGCGTGGAGCAATTGGACAAGGACCAGAATCAAGGGCTGGTCGATGCAATACCCAGTCAGAACCCAGCGCAGCACACCGCTGAGCACGCTTACCAGCAGAATCAACCGCAGGCTGAACCTCTTTAAAAGAGCGGGCATGTACATGAACAGCACGATTTCGGAAATCACGCCCAAAGACCACAACTGGCCGATTTCGCTGTTCCCGTAGCCATGGTCTTTAAGATAAATCGAATAAAAAACATAATAAGGCCCGTGTGCGACCTGAACCAGGCAAACCACCGCCAGAAAAGCCAGCACTACGGGTTGCCGCAGAATCGCGCCTAGCCGCGGCGTAGGTCCGGACATCGCGATCGCTGCCGGTCGTCCCGGAACTACGAGGCTGGCCAGCCAAATTCCGGCCAGCAGGGCGGCTATCACGATCGGTAAACCGGTAATCGCGTGATCTTCGAAAAATCGGCCGGCCAGCAACACGGTCACCACGAATCCCACCGATCCCCATAACCGGACCCGGCTATAGACATGCGGATCGGCTTGCAGATGTGCGAGCGTGAGCGCCTCGAACTGTGGAAGCGCCGCGTTCCAGAAAACACCGAATACGAGCGTCACGCCGGCCATCCAGAAGAACCCCGGATCCTGAAAGACGCCCAGAAACGAAATCGTGGCGAGCAGGGATGTGGTCCGGATCACCTGCATCGGGCGTCCGCTGCGATCCGCGATCCAGCCCCAGAAATTCGGCGCGATAATTTTCGTACCGACCAAAAGCGCCATTAACTCACCGATTTGCGACGCGTCGAAACCCAGCGATTCGAGGTACAAACTCCAGTACGGCAGAAAACTGCCAAGCGCCGAAAAATACAGCACATAAAAAGCGGATAGACGGTAGGTTGGTACCTTCGCCATCGGCTAAAGCGACACCGTCAGACAGAAACCTGCTGGTAGCCGGATATTCAAAACCGCGGAACCGGCGTCCGGGCCCGACAGTCAATGCGAACCTCAATCACGGCCGGCCGGGATTGGCCGCATGGGTACCTGAACGTCCTGATTCTGCGCCCGGTGGCGTAAGAAGTGATCGAATATCACGATAGCCATCATCGCTTCGGCGATCGGCGTGGCGCGAATTCCGACACAAGGATCGTGGCGGCCCGTGGTGATCACTTCGACCGCCCGGCCGTGAATATCGACACCGGCCGCGGGCAACCGCAGGCTTGAGGTGGGCTTTAATGCGATACTCGCGCGAACGGTTTGACCGCTGGAAATTCCTCCGAGTATCCCTCCGGCATGATTGCTCAGGAAACCTTCGGGAGTCATCTGGTCGCGAAAATCAGTTCCCTTGGCGTCCACGCAACGAAAACCATCGCCGATCTCGACCCCCTTGACCGCGTTGATGCCCATCAAGGCGTGCGCGAGATCGGCATCGAGCCGGTCGAATATCGGTTCGCCCAATCCCGGCGGAACCCCTTCCGCGACCACATTAATCCGTGCGCCGACCGAATTTCCTTCCTTGCGCAACGCGTCCATGTACGCCTCTAGTTCCGAAATCCGCGACGGATCAGGGCAGAAAAACGGATTCTGATCCACCGCATCCCAGTCATTCAGGTCCAGTTGCAAAGGCCCCAACTGCGCCAGATAACCGCGCACCCGGATCCCAGCCAAATGCGCCAGAAATTTTTTCGCGATCGCGCCCGCGGCCACGCGCATCGCGGTCTCGCGCGCCGAAGAACGGCCACCGCCCCGATAGTCGCGGAATCCGTATTTCTGGAAATAGGTATAGTCGGCATGGCCGGGCCGGAAACGGTCCGCGATATTGGTATAGTCCTTCGAGCGCTGGTCGGTATTTTCAATCATCAGACCGATCGGAGTGCCGGTCGTTAGCCCGTTAAATACTCCCGAAAGGATCCGTACCCGATCTTCTTCGCGCCGCTGCGTGGTATGCCGCGATTTTCCGGGCCGGCGCCGGTCGAGATCGATCTGCATATCCGCTTCGCAAAGCGGCAGACCAGGCGGACAACCATCGACGATGCAGCCGATCGCCGGGCCGTGGCTTTCACCGAATGAAGTCACTGCAAAAAGTTTTCCGATGGTATTTCCGGACATGAGTGTTTACTTGCCAATCAAAGGTACCGAATGCAATGCATCCAGTTGTTCCGCGGTCAACAGAAATACGCCATCGCCGCCACGCTCGAAATCCAGCCAGACGAAAGGAAGGTCCGGGTAGAATTGCTGCAGGATTTCCGCGCTGCTGCCCACCTCGACCACGAGAATGCCGTTTTCGGTGAGCCGCCGGCCGGCGCCGGCCAGAATCCGACTGACGCAATCGAGACCCGACTCCCCACCGAACAATCCGATTTTCGGCTCGGCATGGAATTCTTCGGCCAGATCTTCCCATTCTGAACGGCGCACATACGGAGGATTACTCACGATCAGGTCGTATTTCCGATCGGGGAGCGCCACAAAAAGATCCGACTCAATCAGTCGTACCCACCCGTCGAGGCCATGTTTCGCAACATTGATGGCCGCGACTTCGAGCGCATCGGCAGAAACATCCGCCGCATCGATTTCCGCATTCGGAAACACCATTGCGCAGGCGATCCCGATACAACCGCTGCCGGTGCACAAATCCAGCACCCGGGTTACGGTCGATGGTTCCAGCCACGGTTCAAAACCCTGCTCGATCAATTCGGCAATCGGTGAACGCGGTACCAGCACCCGTTCGTCCACGAAGAACGACAGCCCCGCGAACATGGCCTGACCGGTCAGATACGCCGCCGGCTTGCGTTCCCGGACTCGTCTTTCTGTCAACGCGGCAATTGCGAGCCGTTCGTCGGGCGTTAATACCGAACTCAGATACTCGTCCGGCAAATTCCTTGGCAGGTGCAGACTTGGTAGTACCAGGGCTGCCGCTTCATCGAGCGCATTGTCCGAGCCGTGACCGAACGTCAATCGGGCTTCCACAAAACGGGTCGCGCTCCAGCGGATAAAATCTCGTATCGTGGTCAAACTAGCCGGCCGTGACAAAATGTCGGTCATTGACTCTATCAGGTCTGTCCAACAGCGAAACACCTAATTTTAAACTAATATTGAACTTACGGTGTAGCGATATCGGTTCTGAACAATCGTTCCTAACCTTCCTGGATGTCCGCAACCGGATTTCGACGAGGTCAGGGACACTCTGTTTAATTAGAGTTTCCCGCAGTGCAGGGATACATGCCAATATCAAACGGTGTAGCGTTTGATTTTGTGAGGCAACCCCAAATCGCATTTGAGATTGCCGAGCGCTGAGAAATCCAGGATGGATTTGTTCAACGATTCCTTAGATTAATGTCAAACGGATATTCCAGTCAGACATGCCCACTCAACAGCCAAATAGAGAAGGGAGTGTGCCGCAGATTGATTTCGCGACCGCAACCCCTTTCTACTTGAAATGCAGCAATGCAATCGTCAAGGAAAAACTAACGCTGCCGACCATTCCGGACGCCGCAATGAAAATCCGCCGCGCGATCAACGACCAAAAGGCGAACAATATGCGGATCGCGCGCGTGGTCCAGACCGATCCGACGATCACCGCCCGTTTGATCCAGATCTCCAACAGCCCTTTCTACCGCGGCAGAAAAACCATCGAAAGCTGTCCGGAAGCCCTGACACGCCTCGGTCTTAAAGTCGCGCAGGACCTGATTACCAGTTTTTCCCTGAAAACCGTGTTCAAAGCGAAGAGCCGCTTGATTCAAAGCCGCATGAATGAACTTTGGCAGCATAGCAGCTATGTGGCCGCGATTTGTGCGGTGCTCGCGCATAAAACGCCGGGATTCGATCCCGATCGGGCCATGCTGGCCGGTCTGGTGCACGATATCGGCAGCGTTCCGATTCTGACCCTCGCGGACGGCTTTCCGGAACTTGGCGATGATCCGTCTCCGCTGGATAAAGCTCTTGCCGATTTCCGGGGTCATGCCGGCGCTCTGATCATGCGCAAATGGAATTTTCCGAAGGATTTCGAGGACATCGTGCTGCATGCAGAAGATTGGTATCGGAATCAATCCGAGCGTCCGGATTACACCGACCTGGTAATTGTTTCGCAATTGCATAGTTTTGTGGGAAATATCGGAATCCATCGCTATCCCAAAATGCATACGCTGCCGGCCTATACCAAACTTGTCACCGGAAAACTCGACGCCGACCTGAGCATGAATATTCTGGAAATTGCCAAGGATGAGATCTGGGAAATCCAGAAGTTGCTGATCAGCTAATACCCGTACCGGCCCTTGAAGATTCAATCCAATCTGACTATTCTCGACCCCGCCTCGCACCGAGCGGCCGCGAACTCGTTATTATTCAAGGTCGGCCAGATCATGTCTGCCATGGTCGTCAAAACATTGCATGGGACCGGACAGACCCACCTCGACATTGGCGGTAAGCTGGTAAAGGCTCAATCCGTTCTACGGTTGACCCCTGGACAGATTCTGAAGCTTGAAGTGATCCAAGCCGGTCCATTGCCAAAACTGAAAATCATCAGTCCGGTTACGGTTACCAATGAAGCCGTTCGCGAAAAAGCGGTTCTGAACAATATTTCCTTACAGAAAAGCCCGGTCGAATTAGCCAGGCAACTACTGGCATTGTCGAGAGTGGCGCCCGGAACCGATACGGTTCCGGCCAGCGTCCGACATCTCGCGCAAAGTCTTTTGACCTATTTGCCGGATCTGCGCGAACTCTCCACATTCCAGGGCATCAAGCATGCAATTGCCGAATCGGGAATCTTTCTGGAAGCACGGCTGGCCGTGCTCGCCCAAAATGGGAGGGAATCGATTGATCACGATTTGAAAGCCGGTTTACTGAGATTCGCCGGCCGCGCGGAGGCGGGAAGTCAGTTCGGGGACCTTCAAACTCGGAAGGGAAACGACCTGCCCGCGGATGCTTCCCGATCCGAAACGGAATCGCAATTGAATCGAACACTGGCCGAAAGTGCTAGAGGCGCACTCGGCAGGATTGTGTTGAACCAGGCTGTCTCGCTTCCCGGCGATCATGCCGGCAAGCAGACCTGGAATCTTGAAATACCCTTTCTAACTTCCGGCCAGGTGCAATCCGCCAAGGTGACAATCCAGCGGGAATCCCGCGCCCGCTCGACAACGATTGAATCTCAATGGACAATCGCCGTCGAATTGAACCCGCCGAAACTTGGGACACTACAATGCAAGATCTGTCTGTTAGGGAATCAAGTAAATGTTTACTTTCGCACCGAATCGGAATCGGCTCGCGAACTGATTCAGGCTAATTTAAATACTCTGGAAAAGCAATTCGGCAACGCGGGACTCACGGCCGGAAATTTAGCAACCGGTGTCGGCCTTGCCCCCGAAAAACCCATGCAATCTCTTATTCAAGGACTCTTGGACGCACGCGCATGAAAGACGTGATCAACCCACCGAGCCTTGCCGTTGCGCTTCACTACGATAAAAAAAGCGCTCCCCGCGTGACCGCCAGCGGTAGAGGAACGGTTGCCGAGCAGATCCTTAACGTCGCCGAGGAACACAACATTCCTCTCCAACCTGACCCGGAACTGGCGCGGCTTCTCGCTACGATTCCGCTCGGCAGCGAAATCCCGCCTGCGTTATACCGCGCCGTCGCGGAGGTCATTGCATTTGCTTACCTGTTGAATGACCGATGCGATTGAACCCTGGGAATGGCTATGAAGGAATCGGTTCGGAAACTGAGTTATCCGTCGAGACCCCCATTGCCGGGCCGAAACAGGACAGAGTAATTTCGATTACACTTTTTGAAGACGGCAGATGCCTATAAAGTTTGGGCGATAGCCGTTTCGACATTCCCCCGGAAGGAACGAAGCCTTTATGAACACATTGATCAGGGCCGTTTATGATGAGAAGTCATTGCGTAGAACCATATGGCTGATGAAAATTTTTAGGTTCGACAAAACGATGCGCGAGCCGAATTCGGCGCCCCTGCAGACAAACTCCGCGGGTCTGCGCGGGAATGACGACGAGGACCTGATGGATTTGGAAAGAGCCGCCGGGAACCGACCTGTTCATAATCAGGCCGCTGAAAATCCACAACTCAATTTGATTATCGAAAATGAATTCTGAACTCATCAAAAACCGCCGCAGCCCCGTTCGACTGTCCCGAAACCAGATGGAAAAAAAGTTGTCGACCGATCAACTGCTTTCATTGCGCCGCCTGGAGTCTTTTGGCTGGACGCTCCGATTCATACGGCAGCCGTTGTTTCAGGATCCGGTCCCTGTGGTAATCAAAGGGAAGGGGACAACGATCGGTATTCTGGACGAGGACGGACGATTGAATATCAATGTGGATATCCAGATCCGGCAGGAGCCTTGATTCGAGTTCATCCGGCCTGGAATGTTTCCATGGCGGATCCGGAAAATGTGATTTTTCCGCTCCTTGCTTTGCAATGGGTTTTATCCACCGAAAACGCCGGCGCTCTTGAGCCGGAACAGTTTCATTCGTTCCGAACAAAAAATTAATGAACGCCAAATCGCACAGCACATTGGCAACCTCGGTTCACGAAGGCGCGCACTCCGCGCTATGCCCTGAAAAGCCAACACCGTAGGCCCTTCGTCTCTCGTCGAAAGGTACAGGGACGATCGCACGGGCCCGGTACCCCTTTTCCTTTGGTTTTTTCGGACTAACTCAACTTTTCTTCGCGCCTGCGGGCATACAGAATAAATTCGGTGTATCCGTTCGGTTGCTTGCGGCCCTTGAGAGCCAGGTCGAGCGCTGCCTGGAACGGAATGCTCGACGCGAAATCGGCTGACATCGGCTTGTAGTCTGGATCCCCTGAATTTTGTCTATCAACAAGGAGCGCCATCGTTTTCATGGCTTCGCGGACCTGTTTTTCGTTCAAAATCCCGTGGTGCAACCAGTTTGCGATATGCTGGCTAGAGATCCTCAAGGTCGCGCAGTCTTCCATCAGAGCAATGTTATTGATGTCAGGGACTTTCGAACAGCCCACGCCCTGCCCGACCCAGCGGGTAACGTATCCGAGTATACCCTGCGCGTTGTTTTCGAGCTCGCGCTGGATTTCTTCCCGGGAAAGCCTCCAGCTTTCGGGTAGTAGCGGAATTGAGAGAATATCGTCAACCGGCGTCTGTTTCCGGGTTTTCAGGTCCTGCTGCCGATCATCCACGTCGAACATATGGTAATGAATCGCATGCAGCGTCGCCGCCGTCGGTGACGGCACCCAGGCCGTATTGGCTCCCTCCTTCAGTTGCAGGATCTTGGTTTTCATCATCGCCATCATTTCATCGGGCATCGCCCACATTCCCTTGCCAATTTGCGCCCGGCCCGCCAACCCGCATTTCAGCCCCACGTCGACATTCGAGCTTTCATAGGCCCGCAACCATTGAGCCGTTTTAAGCTCCGCTTTCGGCACCATCGGTCCGGCCTCCATATTGGTATGAATATCGTCCCCGGTCCGGTCCAGAAAACCCGTGTTGATAAGACACACCCGGTCCCTGGCTACGTGAACGCAGGCCTTCAAATTGACCGAGGTTCGTCGTTCCTCATCCATGATGCCCATTTTCAAGGTGTTTCTGTCCAAACCGAGTACGTCTTCGACGCGCGCAAACAACTCGTTGGCCAGCGAAACTTCTTCCGGCCCATGCATCTTGGGTTTAACGATATAAATCGAACCGCAGCGGCTGTTCGTGTACGGGCCATTCCCGAGCAGATCATGTTTGGCGCACAGGGAAGTCACCATCGCATCCAGGAAGGATTCCGGCACCGGCCTTCCCCGCAGCAGGACTGCATCCGTCGCCAGGTGCGTTCCGACATTTCGAACCAGCATCAAGCTGCGACCGTGGACTGTCAAAGCGCCGCCGTCCGGAGCGATATACTTACGGTCCGTTTCCAGCGCGCGTTCCACCATTTGCCCTTCTTTCTCGATCTTACGGAGCAAAGTTCCTTTCATCAATCCAAGCCAGTTCCGGTAGACAGTGACCTTGTCGGCGGCATCAACCGAGGCGACGGAGTCCTCGCAATCCATGATCGAGGTGATCGCGGATTCAATGTGAATGTCATAGATATTCGCGTGATCCCGACGGCCGATAAAAAAGCCTTCGCCAAAGCGAATTTCCACATACAAGTCGTTTTTGCGCAATAGGATCTGGTCCGGGTCTTTCGGATTTCCGTTATACCCCTTGAACCGTTCGGCGCGAAGCAGGGTCGTCGTGGTCCCATCGCCCATGCGGGCGATCAACTGTCCGTCGACTACCCGATACTGAACGACGTGATGGTGAGTGTCTTTCTCCAACTGGAAGTGCCGGTCCAGAAAGTCGCGGGCGACGTGGATAACCTTTTCTCCGCGAATCGGATTATATTTTTTGATCTTCTTGCACCCGTCGGATTCCGAAATTACGTCGGTGCCATAAAGCGCGTCGTACAGGCTGCCCCACCTCGCATTGGCCGCATTCAGGACATAGCGGGCATTGTCGAGCGGCACCACCAGCTGCGGTCCCGCAATGGTTGCCATTTCAGCATCGACACCGGAAGTACTGATCTGGAAGTCATCCGGCTCCGGAACCAGATAACCGATTTCTTCAAGGAATTTTCGATAAGCCGCGGCATCGTGTTTTTGCCCGCGCCGGGAAAGATGCCAGCGGTCGATCTGTTCCTGCAATTCAACGCGTTTCGCGAGCAGTGCGGAATTAACCGGCCCGAATTCCCTCACGATAGCGGACAGCGCGGTCCAGAAATGCTCCACGTCGACCCCGGTTTCCGGAGCAATTTCATCATTTATGAGATCATAAAGACGTTTATCGATCTCGAGGTCGCCGATCTCGACAACATTGTTGTGCATTTTGTACATCGAACCCTCGTTCCACAGGAAAACAATACCTTAATAAAGGCTCCGCAACGGAACAGCCTACATTAGGTATTGCAATCCTTGTTTACGTTGGGCGATCGGCGCAGGCAGCTGCGAACATCCGGAGAATTTGGAACAAATTTGCGTGCTGGAGCACAGAGAATACCGGGATAAAAGCAAGAGATCAATAAATTACGCGAAAAAGTGTTGATTGAAAACGCCCCGGCAAGGTCCCGCGAACCACTCCAAACGCCGAGCTTCGATTGCCGGCTCCACGAGAGAATGTTAGACTGGTCGGAACCTTTTTTGTCCAGGAGAACACTCCGGGAGCCTCGAATGAGCAAAGACCTACGCAATGAAACTACGCGGGAGATCGCGGAACGTCCGGCCGATCCCGATCAAGAATTCGCTACCTCGTCGTCGTCTTTACCTGGAAATCCGTTCCTGTTCAATTCGTACCTGAGCAGCAGTTTTGTTAGTTTCCGTTATTCCTACCGTGAAATGTCGGCGGCAAATGGAAAAACCAGTGTCCGCGGGCGCCAATACCGGTACGAGAACGGCAAATTGTCTTCCGAAGAATTCGAAGGCACGGTCGCTGGCGCGGTTTACGAGCAGGCGATGCGGAACATGCAGAATCTAGTCGCGGATTCCGTGACTATGTTCTTCAAATCATTTGCGTCCATGATTCCTTCGTACCGTAAGAACGACAAGGATTAAACATAGTGATTTTCGTCCGAAATAGCACGGCTCGCTGCTCGAGCGGATGTCCGACGCAACTGCGACAACACGAAAACACTTGATCAATATCGCGGAGTGGCGAAAACTCGGTGATGCGAATATTTTCCGGCCGGACAGTAGGCTTGAGCTGTTAGGGGGGGAGATCTTCGAATTGGCACTGATTGGACCGAATCATGCGAGCCGCGTAAAACGCCTGATCAAGTTATTTAGCTCGTTAATAGCGGATCGGGCCATTGTCGCGGTTCAGGACCCAGTGCAATTAGGTGAATTCTCGGAACCGCAGCCGGATCTTATGCTGCTGCGCCCGGCAGTTGACTTTTACGAGCGCAAACACCCGGCCCCTGCCGATGTATTCCTGCTCGTCGAAGTGGCCGACAATTCGATCGAATTCGACCGCAATCAAAAACTCGCGCTTTACGCCGCTCATGGTATCCCCGAATACTGGCTGCTGAACCTGAATAACCAATGCCTTGAAGTCTACCGTGATCCGCACGGGCAAAGTTATGCAAATAAGTCCGTGCTGCTCAGAGGCGGCAGTGTCAGTCTGTTGCAATTAACGGATATCACGATCGAATTAAACGATATTTTGTAGGCTCGACCCTTTTCGGATAATTCGGACCTGATTGCAGTTTCAAGCCGTCATTCACGAATCGTCAATTCGCCCAGCGCAATCCCGAACGAACAACGAATCAGGAACAGCGACACGGCGATCGGATAAAAAAGATAATATTCACTGAAATACACACTCAACAGGATTCCCGCCGTCAAAACCAGGGGATGGAACAGCATTGACGAATGAATCAAGCGGATCATCTGCTGTTGTGACGGGTCCATCAGATGCGATTTATGCACCACCTGGCCGTTTAGCAGAACGGTTAACAGCACAAAAAACATCGGATACCACGCAAAAACCGGCGCGTCGGTCCGATAGACCTCGCGCCAATGTACGAACCAGACGCAGAAGGTACCGAGAGCAAAAAGATCATAAAATAACGGAATGGATTTCCACCTGAATATCGCGATCAATCCGCTGACGACCATGCAGCACAGGCCGAAAACCGAAACCCAAGGGGCATTGAAAAACTCAAGATAAGCCGACTCCTGCCAGACCAGCATGATCAACCCGAGACTGGCGACCGTGAACAGCGGTGTCACCGGCAAGATTTTATACATTCAGACGCTGATTCCGTTTTGGCTGGTAGGTGACGCGGATAAGCGATTATGCAAAGCCGATCGAAATCTGATAAAGTTCGTCCAGAATGGCCACTCGGGAGTAGCGGTAATGATCGGAATGGTCGGCGCGGTTGGGATCTTGATTTGGTTCTATTATACCGCCGAAAAGATCGGTAAAAACCCGGCGCTCTGGGCAATTGTCGGCGCGTTGGTTTACGCGGCGACCCGGTGGGGTTTTACGCTCGGAGTGATCCGCCCGTTTATGGGCCGTGGATTTTACAGCCACTCGGCGACCGCGGGTTTCTGGATCGAGACGACGGCAATTGCCGTCGCAATTGTCGTGGCGGTAGCGGTCAAAGTGGTGTTTCTGCGCAAAGCGGGATAGGGTTGCTAAAAAGCGTAAAAATACTTCCGCCAGACCTCTGCTCGAAGAATCGTCTGCATGAACTCCCCGGATCCGCATCAGACGTTCCGGAATCGGTAGCCCCGGTACGCCAGAATTACGCCCGCAACGAAAAACGGGATGCTCAACCACTGACCGACGGTCAAGACGTTATCCAATTCGTATGACGCCTGCGGGGTCTTGAAAAACTCCATAATAAACCGCGCTGAGAACATCAAGGACATAAAAACACCGCTTAGAAAACCGTCGGCCATGCGAGGAGTCCATTTCAGATAACCGTACAAAATAATGCCGGAAATCGCGAGATAACTCAGAGCTTCGTAGAGCTGCACCGGATGGCGCGGTAAATAGTCGATCCGTTCGAACACAAACGCCCATGGAACCGAGGTCTCCAGACCGACAATTTCGGAATTGAAAAGATTACCCATGCGAATCAAAAATGACACGATCGCCAGACCCAGCGCACCCCGGTCCAGCAGCCACAGAACCGTATAACCCTTTTTGTGTTTGGAGAAAAAATAACCCGTAAGCAGCACACCGATCGCGCCGCCGTGACTGGCCAGCCCGCCCTTCCAGATCTTCAGGATTTCCAGCGGATGGTTCAGATAAAACGCCGGGTCATAAAACAGGCAATGCCCCAGCCGGGCGCCAACCAGCACCCCGACGAACAGATAAATAAAAAGATCGTCCAGATCTTCGACTGGTCTGCCCTCGCGCCGAAACATCCAATTCAGAATCACAAATCCCTGGAAAAAACCAACCGCGAAAAATAGCCCATACCATCGAACCGAGACAGGGCTCCAACTGAACAAGACCGGGTCGACATTCCAGACAAAATATTCCATAAAACGTTGTATTGTAGGTGTGATTTCGCGGAGTATCGTAGTGATTCACGACGCGAGCCCGATCGCCAGTTGCGGATTGTAGGGCAATTTATAACAAGTTCACATTTATTTATCCGGATTTTGAGTCCGGATACCCGGGATTCGCGCGGCCGTTCCAATGCGATGATCGGTATCCCGCAGCCACGTCGGGTCTCGAGGATTCCAATGATTCGATGATCGAACTAATTTATGCCAGCGCGATGCCAGCATCGATTCGGGCGGCAATATCCCGGCATTCGCGCCGCGGACCAGAAGCGGGACAATGGTATGATAATAAACCTGGATTTCAAAGCAAGGAAACTCAACGTAACTAAAGACTACGGGGAGTCCGTATCCATTCGGGGACCATGTGGACACATCGCAGCGAGATCGCAACGGCTATTTTTTAACCGACTCTGTCATCCGTGGTCAACGTTTAGGAATTCTTATGCGAAATACCAATGAATCGCTCGGTTTCATCGGCGTCGGGCTGATGGGATTGCCGATGATCCTGCGCCTGCTTCGGGCCGGTTACCGGGTGACGGTATGGAACCGCACGGCGGAAAAGCTCCAGCCGGTGATCACCGCCGGAGCAATCGAAGCCGTCTCGATCGCCGAACTCGCCGCACAATCCGGGGTGATTCTGCCCAGCCTCGCCGATACCGCCGCGGTCGCGACCGTTGTGTTCGGCGCCGGAGGCATCCTGAACGGGCTCGATCATTTTAATTTGTTCATGCAATACGATATCTATCATATGCGGACAATGGGCGAGAAGTTCATCGATTTTTTTAACCGGCATGCGGACAGGATCGGCCACGTTCAATTTGCGGACGCACCGCGCAGAGGCCAGCCCGGCACCGGAGCCATCAATTTCGGGCAACGGTTCGATGCAATCGACCGGTCTGGCTATCGGGGTTGGTTCGGAGCGGAGTTCCGGCCCACGGTCGGGACGAGCGCAAGCCTGGACTGGTTGAGCCAGTACCGGTAAACCGTCATGCTTTCAGTCATGGCCGGACCTCGCGGCCGGAAGCCTTGCTGAGAAAAATAACCGGTGACGCGCGCCAATTTCCGCATGGCGGACCGTACCCGCAAAATCGCAATCCCGGCTTTCGTGCTTTTTCATTTCTGGGCGCTGATCGCATGGATCATTCCGCCTTATTCGGACATGGTTGCGAAGGCTCCGCGCACCGACAGTCCGATCGGGCGTTTGGAACGGCAGATTGTCAAGGCGCTCACGGCAAAGGATGGCGGGGTTGTATCGGTTCTGGCCCGGAACTACATTGATTTGATCGGCGCGCATCAATATTGGGATTTTTTCGCCCCGGATAGCCCGCGTGTTCACCGCTATCTGAGCGTCTGCTCAAATATCCGCGAATCCCCGGAGATAGGAACCATGGACTGCATCGAGCCCTTGTATCAAAGTTTCGAAGGGAATCTTAACAACGCGGCGCAACTTTACCAGCCTCGCCGGAGCCGTTCGTTCCGCCTGGTGGAAAATCTGCTCCGCTTACCCCGCCCGGATCTGATGAATGCGTTTACGCTGCATTGGCATCAACGCAAATCTGACGCAACCGGAACCGCTTTCCTGCTGGTTCATGAATTTACGTTGCAGGCGGGCAGCCCGAGCCTGGTATTCGCGAACAAACGCCGGGATGAAGTAGTCTGGATCGTCCCGGACTAATCCTGATGCCGGTCCGAATTTGGCATGATTTTTTTTTCCGCTCGATTGACGTGCGTCAGTTTGCGTTGATCCGGATCGGGCTGGGCAGCCTGATCGTGAGTTACCTCATTGGATTCATACCTGATTTCAGGGATCATTTCGGTCCGCAGGGCTGGCTCGGAGCCATGCAAGACCTCGATCTATATCATTCGGGCACCTGGTCCGTGCTGTTCCTGACCAGTTCGACGGCGGCCGCCTGGGCATTTCTATGGATCAGCCTCATCGCTGCGGTTGCATTCACGCTCGGATTGCTGGCCCGGTTTTCCGGTATCATCACGCTGATCGGGCTGATTTCACTCTGGAACCGGAATCCGCTGCTCATGGATGGGGATGACGCGATACTGCGGATTATGCTGTTCTATTTATTGCTGTCGCCGTGTGGAAACGCCCTATCCATAAGCGCGCTCCTCCGCCAGCGAACACAACAGGCGGAAATCTGGCCTCTGCGAATGATCCAGATCCAGCTTGCGCTGGTTTATTTCATTTCAGGCTGGGTGAAATTTCACAGCCATGATTGGCTCGACGGTACCATTCTGGAGATTGTGCTGATCCATCCGGAATATTCGCGCTGGAATCTGGGCCGCCTGATGACCGACCCTGCCTTATTGACCGGGCTTCATGCCACCGCTTTCATGATCATGTGGTGGGAGATCCTGTTCCCTTTTCTGATTTTATTTCCTGCTACGCGAACCGGCGCCATCACGGCCGGTCTCGTCTTTCACGGTGGATTGTTGCTGTTCATGCGCCTGCGCCTGTTTTCGGTAATCATGCTGGTCCTGTATATTGCCTGGATTCCGCCCCATTTTTTTCGAACGCCGGGCGCTCGCAATCTTGAAGTTGCAACCCGCTTGGATTAGGATTCCATCTGCGGCCCATAAATCGATAATCGTGCGCTGAAAATCGAAAAGGCTGCCGGATTTTTCGCGGTCATTTTTTTGCTGGCGAATACATGGACTACGGAAACCGTCTACCAGATAGTACGTGGCATAATCGGCCAGGCGATTTTCTTTTGGCAGCCCGTGGCATCGATCGTACTTGCCCAGCGCCTTTGTATCCCGCCGGAATGGCGGCAAATTCATTGTATTTTTCATCCACTTTAACCTGCCCCGGAACCATAATGAGACCATTCTGCCGTGCCCAAGCACTGACCCTATGAATCACTTGTCCAGACTCCGACTTTACTTCTACAATCAGCGGTTTTAATCAGGATCCGCCCGACCAGCAACGAAACTCCCTACCACAGACCCGGCCCCGCGGAAACAGTTGATGGGGTTTGCGGCGCATTGAAGCCGAACCGATTAGAACCATCGCATGTGAACTTAAGTACGCGAAAATTCAAGATAAACCTGTTCCACCTGTAGCGCGATCGCAGCGTAACTGCGATGTTCGCGAACATAGTCCCGACCTCCCGCTGCCATGCTATTTGCCTTTTCTTCATCCTTTAGCAATTCTATGATCGCTCGGGCAAACGGTTCGACTTCATAGGGTACCACGATGCCGGCGCCGCTTTCTGCGATTACCTTGCTCTGGTCCGGATGGTCGTTCGCGACCACCGGTTTATTCCAGGCCAGGTATTCGATCAATTTCGTAGGGGTAGCCGAGTCTAGAACAGGACTTGGTCGAAAAGGTGAAACACAAACTCTGGCGCGCCTTATATATCCAAAAGCCGCTTTCATCGGCAACATTCCGGTAAAGATGACATGATCCTGCAATCCAAGGCGATCAACTTCATCTCGTAGTTGCCGCATATCCGTTGCCACCGCATCGCCAATCAGAACCAAAAGCGCCGCCGGAATTTCCAATTGTACCTGCCGCAACACATGAATCATAAAATCCATTTTCCGAATACGAGTCAACGTCCCGACATAGGCAATCGGTAACCGCCCATCCAATCGGACATCATCGACCGGTTTTACCACCTTCTCGTTAAAAGCGGCGAGATTTACACCCATCGGTACGGGAGTCATTTTGGATCGATCGATGCCGTGTGCCGCCACATCGTCCCGCATACGATCACTTTGTACAAAAATATGATCCGCGCGCGGCAAAATAATCGAATACAGCAGCCATGCTGTAATCGTACCTCTAAGCCTGTACAGCCAGCGGTACGTAAGCGGCATCGTCCAACCGAATTCGTCCGCGCGATACAAATCATTTTCCGCATAAGGATAAGACATCCAATAAAAAAACGGCGCATTGCATGCCTTCGCGGCCATAAGCGCAAACAAAGCCGCCAAAATCTTATCTCTTACCTGAATAAAGTCATAATGCTCCTGCTTCACAAGCGAAAAAATCTTAGCGTCATGGGTCCAATTTCGCCATTGATCGAAAAACTTCATAAGCTTTCCTTTCCCCTGTCCCTTCGCGCCAATAAAAACCCGTTCGCGATCACCAACGATTTCAATTCTGGACCGACTTTCGGTAGCGGATTGCATTAGCCAGTCAATGGAATGGCCTCGGCCGATCATTTTGTTGGAGAACAATTCCGTCAAGTCAACCCGCGTCGCCGGATATTTCTCCCATGCAACGTACAGCAGTTTGAAATGCCGGGTCAAATCGCAAGCCCTTGGCGTTGTTTATAGAGCCAGTCCACCAATCCGAGACTCACCATTAAAATAAACGTCATTGGCGCCCCAGTCGCAACCGTCCTGTCATAGCCTAAGTTGATCACGGTCCAAACAAATATGATTTGCAAACATGCTGCGAGCGCACGTTGCCAAGGCTCAAGATCCGGGGATCGCGCCATTCTGCCTGCCTGGATATAGGCCAGAAAAAGCATCATTAATATTGCCAAAAGTCCTAGCACCCCAACATCCCAAAGCAATAAACAAAGAGTGCTGAGATCGATGTCCAAGGGAGCGTATTTTTTTGCGATATATCCGGTGTCGAGACCCGCAGTTCGCGACGCTCCGAGGCCATGGCCGATCAATGTTTCAAGTAAATTGTCAGTATCGTGCTTATCCCACCAGAATTCAATTGCCTCACGCCGCGTCATGCGCCCGTACTGCTCACCCTCACCCTCGAATTTTTCTTCAAAACTGTATCCAAAATAATGGGTAACGTTTTCGCTTAGGGAATCGCCCTTTCCGCCAGACCAGTGTATTAATTGATATCCGATTAGGAGTACCATACCGAAAGCAATTACCAGCATAGCACCGCTCACGAACGCAAGCGGCCGAGTTTTCAAAACATCGCGGAACAGAAATGCAAATCCGATCGGAAGATAAACGAAGATGACCTTCGACTCCGTCAACAATAACGGCGGTACCAACAGCGGAAGCATCCAAACAAGATCGATTCTCCTGATCAGGCGAAAACGGTAAAAAGCAAATAAACCAATGACGAGTAGGCACGAATATAAACCCAGAACGGCTCCCAATCCGCCGGATTCCATTGACCCGCCGAACGTGCCGACAACGCTGTCGGCGGTTTCAGCAAGAGCCCCAATTCCGGTTTCGATCCGCTGGGATCGTACGAAGACGTATTGATACATAACCGGCAGAGCTTGAAACAGGCCAATTCCTAACAGCCCCAGCAACCACTGTTTTATTTGGGCTGGCGAAAATTTTATTACCGATAGCGCGGCCCAGACTCCTCCATACAGAAACATACTTTTTATCGCCACCACAACCTGCCCGAGAGGCGCTGAGTTAACGAATGTAGACAACAGGGAAATGCCTAGTAATGCAAGAACAGGATAACCCAGATGCGAAGAAGGGTACCTCTTATTTTCTGAATCCCGCAGGAATAGAGACTGTAATAATCCAGAAACATATAACATGAAGGCCAGAATATAAGCAGCCCACCAAATTTTGCTTAGCAACGGAAAGTGATAGGCGATAGTCCCGGCAAAGATCAACGTGGTAAAGGTTACAACCCAAAGAAGAACTAAAGGCTGAAACAGTAAAAACAGGGATATCAGCCCCCCCAAACCCATGATTAACGGTATTGGTTCACCTTTGGAAACAAGGGTCCCTATTAGAACGGCAATAAAGAAAGCCACCACGTACGATAAAATCGTAGTCATTTCAGGTTCTATACTAGGTCTAGCCTGATTAGTCATATCCGATTAAATGATAATTTGAAACTCCAAGCTACCGCTTATGGCCGTAGAAAGCAAAATAGGTTTCTTACTTGCGAAAAAATTTGTTTGATACTTGTCCGCTCATCTTTTCCCAGAATAATAAAAAGCTCATTGTGCAAAAGTACCGTAATTTATAGTCGTCTAATTCGGATCGGTTAAATCCTATTTAAACTGCAAAAGGTCAAACGATATTACTGCTGAACAAGTTGTATTCCTTTCGGCTGTTTACGTTTGGGATAACTATCGTTTTGCGGCTTCCGCCCAGACAGAAGATAAAGACTAAGAAACCGATCATAATCTGTCGTTTGCTCAAGTTGCTGCGCCCGCCAGAAGAATGATGCTATGCGCGTTTTATGCTCGTTCCCGGCTAGTCTATGCTCGCCCGCCAGTATTCAAGAGCCTCGCGAATCGGAACTACATTCCCAGCCTATCGGCAGCAGGTCATCACGTCATTGGATCGATTTTCCCAAAATTCTGTTGACGTCCATTATTCGGTCCTAACCTTACCGATAAAAACACACCTGCTAATTATGGTAAATATAGTGAGTAAGTTCAAGTTATCCGTTCCACGATCAATCTATTGGTTCACCCGAACGACCGAGGTACTTGAAAAGTCTGTATTGGTTCAGCGGAAAAAGGAATTTTCCTTTGGGTTGCGGACGATAAGGAGCAACCCTGTATCTGTCGCGAGGCAGGATCCTGACTTTTGGCGTCACAATCCCTGAATCAGCGCATCTAACTGACCGTCGAACTGGTTCAGCCGGCCGAGCGTCGTGATGTTATTCCGTCGAGGCCGCCCCGCTTCGTCACGGAAGGCTTCGACCAACCGTACCGTAAAAGTGGGAACCGGATTTACTCATTTTCACGAAAAAGCTGTTACGCTAGTGTCTGATTGCATAAGTTAACGATAGTATTTTTGAGCTGGCTTCCTTTCACCTCGCGCTTATTCCAAACGAAGGGTTTGGCGCTGTCGTTATAGGCGGCGATGTAGTTCCGGATCGACCGGGTTAATTCGTCGACACCTCGATAATTGGCTCCCCGGAGGACTTTGCGAGTCATGATGCCAAACCAAATTTCGACCTGATTCAACCAACTCGCGGAGGTCGGCGTAAAATGGAATGAGACATTGGGATGACGATTGAGCCAGTCGGCGTTGTTCTTGTGAATACAATAGTTGTCCAGTATGACATGGATCTCTCGGTCGGCCGGATAGCCGGTTACAACCTCTTCCATAAACTCCAGAAAGGCTGGTCATTTTTGGATGCAGTCGTCTTTCCGCTGATGGCGCCGGTGGCCACCTCCAAGGCGGCGAATAAATTCAGCGTGCCGTGCCGTTTATAGGTGCTCTTGAGGCCCCGGACAATTTTCCCATTGCTCGTTTTGACATAGCCAGTAGGGCGTTCCAGTGCCTGGATACTGGGTTATTCGTCCACCGATAACACCATCGCGTTCTCCGGTGGATTCAAGTACAGCCCGATGACATCCGCCGCTTTCGGAACCAATTCCGGGTCTGATACACCAACTGCCCTGAAGACGCAGACAGATCCCTTCTTTGCGAAGTAACCGCCAGACCGCGTCTTTTGAGGCGTTCAAGTGTGCGGTAAGGGACGGGGACGGACCATCCCAAACGGAGAAACTGTTGGGCGGCGCTTCCTCCAGGGTTTTCGGGACGCGGCTTATCATCGAGACCCTGAACCCCTTCCTGTTCAAAGCGCTTGCGCCAATCCATCACGGCATTGGGCCGGATATCGAGTTTTTCTGCAATTTGCTTCACTGACCTACCCTGACTACACAGCAAGATGATCTTTGCTCGCGGACCAACCGGGCTTCATTCGTTCGTTGCGATACAATGGCTTCCAGTTCCGCTCTTGTTTGATCGGTAAACTTGACCGGTTTTGCAATTCTTCCCATCGATTCCTCCCGTGTTGTGGAGGAATCTTGATTACTATCGCTTAATAATGCAATTAGACACTAGCACGCCGAAAGCAATTTGATAATCTTCAAAGATCTTTTGTTATCAAAAGAGGTACGCTAGACTTTCTATTCGATGCAACAAGGACATTCCATGAATTATTCTATTATATCCAGCAAGATACGCAAAACCTTGGTATGTAGCTATTGCGGAAATGACCTTTCAATGACCACTGTTGGTTGCGAGTGCTCTGCCTGCCATTCGAAATATTCCTACACCTCTTCTGGCTCGCTGGATCTGAGATTGAAACGGCGCAAAACCTATAGTTTGGAATTTGAGTTGGGGGTTCCCCTGCTCCCTGAAAGTAGTTTTGCTTTCGAACCCCTCGAGATGAATGCCGAACCCGAAGTCGACTTCTCCGATGTAACCGTTCCTTTTCATTTAAGCCGTGAAATTCTAAGCTATTTTCCGAAAGCCCAATCCGCGGATAGTTTGGCGCTAGACCTCGGCAGCGGTGACGGTGTACACAAGGGAGTCTGTGAACACGCAGGATTTGAATGGGTTGGTATTGATTACAGCTCCGAAAACGCGCCAATCCTGGCAGATGGACACTCGCTGCCGTTCAGGGATAATACTTTCGATTTCCTCTTATCGATTACAGTGCTGGAACACATTCAATTTCCATTCGTTATGATGCATGAGGCATATCGGGTTTTAAAGCCTCATGGAAAATTCATCGGGGTGGTAGCATTCCTGGAACCTTTTCATGGCAATAGTTTTTACCACCACACTCATTTGGGAGTCTACAATTCGTTGCACAATGGTGGCTTTAATATCGATAAGATCGCACCAAACGAGCGTTGGCCTGTACTGATCGCCCAAGCAAACATGGCGCTTTTCCCTAAAATGCCAAAACCTCTTCCGGACGCAATAGTTTTTCCAATTCAATTGCTCCATAAACTTTGGTGGAAGTCGGCAGCATTTTTAATTAAAAATCGCTATGACGTCAGTGAGAGCAAGCGCATTCGAAATACCGCCGGCTCGTTCACTTTTATTGTCAACAAGTAATTAGTAGTACGCTCGTCTAATTTGTTCCTTTTAATTGCCGCACTTACCGATAAACGAAGGTTTTCTTTGTTTTCCGTTCGCGCATTAGGGTCGATTCACAGTCTGAGAATCTGAGGCTGTCCGAAGGCGTGGTGGAAATTCATAAGTTCCTGGAATTCCTTATGAATGGTCTATAAAACGGATTGACGAGGAAAAACTGCTAAATGCGCAACGGGGTAATGCCAAGACTCATGCTCATGGTCTAATAGGCTACGGTCAGGTAATCCTGATCCACGGTCGTTGCCCTAGTCGACCACATCCCTTCGAGCGCCGACAATTCATCGATAGAGAGTACCCGATCGACTTCGAGCAGGATCATGAAGCACCCGTTCACCTTGCCCATTCCGGAGATTAAGTCGCCCCGAATACCGGCGCCAAAGCTCGGTGCGGGTTCTATATCCGATTGCGCAATTTCCAGAACCTCGTCTACGTGATCGACGGTAATTCCGATCTCCAGCATTTTGTCGCCATCGGCGATTTCGATAATCACAATACTGGTGCGTTTGGTAATCTGCGTAGCGGAATTCCCGAGACGCGCGCCCAGATCGATCACCGGTACGATGCTGCCGCGTAGATTGATCACTCCGGCGATAAAATCCGGCACCATTGGCACCCGTGTCAGATTGCCGTACTCAATGATTTCGCGGATATGCAGAATGTCGATCGCATAGACTTTGCCGGCCAGTTGAAAAGTCAGAAACTGGGTGGATTCATCGCTGAACCCGATGACGTCTTGAAGGCGCTTGGCGCTCGCTTTTTGCGTGTTCACTTGAACCATGTGGTCCTCCTAAGCAAAGCGCTCGAGATGTCTGGGATCCGGAGTATTGCGACCGTCGTGTTCGCCGGCACCGGCCGATTCACTCGCCGAATTCAAGGCCAGAATATTGGTCGGATACGCGAAATCCTCGATAATTCCGATCTTGCTCGCGATCTGGTTCGTCGCATCGACGGTGACTTTTCTGCCGTCGCAAGCAGCCATTACACCGTAACCGGCGCTCTCCAATGCGGTGGGCACCATCGTGCGAACGAACGTCGGGTCATCCACAACTAAAATCGTCTTGGCCATGGTATTTCCTCAAAATCAAGCCACTTTACCTGTTTTTGCCTTCCGTTCGGTCGAGGAACCGCCATTCAATGGGCGAAAATTTCTGTGTTCTTCTCCGGTGGCGCATTCCAGTTTCATTGCATTCAGCCAAGGCCTGGCCTGGACGGGAATGGTGATCTTTCCGGACCGATAATCCTTCTCCGCCTGACGCAACTTTTCAATGGTCATCTCAAAATTGCGCTTCATATTGCCTAGAATCTGACAAACCCGGTTCTGAAATTGCAGGGCTATCAACGAATCGTTTACGTTGCCCCGAAATTCCTGGTTGACCGATTCCAATCGCCCATACGAATCGGTCAAGGTTTCGACCGTGACGTTATAGTGGTCCACAACCTTGGAAAGAATGACTTCGGATTCACTGAGTAGATTGAATTCCTGTTCGGAGAAATCCTCCGCCGCATGCGACGTTTTCGCAATTTTCGATCGGATCGAATTGACCTGGAGGATCATATCGTCGGCAATGGTGGAAGAACGTGTCGCGAGCATCCGCACCTCGTCCGCCACAACCGAAAACCCGCGGCCGTTTTCGCCCGCGCGTGCAGCCTCGATTGCGGCGTTCAGGGCCAACAAATCGGTTTGTTTTGCGATTTCCCCGACATTTCGAGCCATTTTTTCGAGTTTCTCCGACAACGGTTCCAACGCCCGAATATCCACCAAAACCGTCTCCCTGCGTTTGAAAATCGCCTCGAGAGAATGGGTTACATGCTGAATATCTTCGCGAATGTCACGCCCGGCGCTTTGGCCTTCGGCCGCCGATTTTGGTTTTTTACGGTCACCGACCACCCGCAGAATATTGTCTCGATACTGACTGACCGTCCTGCCGATATCATCGACCATCGAAGAAAATGACGAGGAGATTTCGGCGATCTCTTTTTCCATTTTTTCGGTACAGGAATCGATCTGTTTCGACCAGATCGGGAAGGCATCCAGACAGAGCGAGTCCAGGCCCTGGACATAAGAAGCCGATTCTTGTCGGTAGTGATTCTGCTGTCTTGCGTGTTGCAGACTGGCTTCGGCATCGCATCGGATTCGAGCGATCGCCCGGCGCTGGGCAGTGATACACGCCGCACCGAGTACAATCGGCACCAGTGTCCATACCACAAGCAGATTGCCGCCGGTCTCGAGCAACAAAAAGGCCTCGGCGACAGCGCTCAACATTAACGGGCCCAGCCACAATAACTTTCCGGTTCCAGCCGAAGCGGATAAATCGATCGGATCACTCTTGTTTTCCATATTACCGAATGTTTTTCTGTAGATCGCACGATTAAATAATCGCCGAAGGTTAATCAAATTACGGGGTTCGATGGTCAGGATAATCTGCCGGGCGACTGAAACGCCGCCATATAAGACTTTCATTAATCACTTGACAACCAAGTATAGTTCGTTTTTTTTAAGCAATGGCGAGCGGCTACAAAACGGCTATTCGCACAAATTCATTTCCGGCGGCATGCAGACCTATTCCACCGAATAATTGAACGGAAAGTGGTTAAGACAAAGGGGTTTGGACTGCCCGCAACAGATGAAACCGAACACCCGGCGTCCGACTCATGATTCCGGCGGCCAATAAAGTCCCAGATATTCCCGTTTCCAGATCGCACCCGTGGATTCGCGCTGGGTTGGATCGGTATAGCGGTACCGGTAATATTCAGCGCGCAGATAGCGTGGTTTTTGGCCGGGGAACGGGACGCCCTGAAATAGGGAAGTCACCTGCGGATCAGCGGTTTCAAGGTTGTTCATGAGACGGCGGAACCAGTCGGGCGGATGACCGGGGCTGAGCGCGGCGAACCACATCTGCCAGTCGAGCCTGGGTTGATGCGGAATCAGCCACACCGGTTTCTTGTCCAGTTTACCGGGTTTGTATTTGAATTCATAAGGCAACCATTCGCGGCCGTCCATTGAGGCTTCGATCTCGATCTCGCCGCGTCGGGTACTCATCACCGCGAAGGGGCCGTAGGCATTCGCGATCCCGAGGACTAATGTCGCTTCCATCAAACCATAAAAAGGTTGTGGCGGCTGTTCACGATTATTCGACGACCAAACCAGTGTCGCGTTGCTGATTATTACGATCGACGCCATAATCGAAGCCGAAACGGTCGCGGCCCGTCCCGGTTTCGGCACGGTTAAACGGATCCGCCGGATAGTTGTTTGTCTAAGCAACCAAGACACTGATGAATCGTCGAATAAAAAAAGACAGAGCGACATCGTCAGTAAATTGAAAAAATTGTAATTGCCGGTTAGTAGAATGCTGCTCTGCAATAATAGGAAACTCCAGGCTGCAATCATACGCGGTCGCCGCGGCATGAATACACAAAAGGGAATTACTAGTTCAATCAGCAAAACAAGGGCAACTGAAATTTGGTGAAACCATAATGGCAGATGGTGCGCGTACCATGCGAGGAGGCTTGGCAATGGTTGTGTTTCATAGTGGAAGGCCAAGGCGGTTAAATCCCGCCAGGTGGGATCGCCGCTCGCGATTTTGACGAGTCCGCCAAGAAACATGAAGCGGAATAACAGCCACCGGTACAGAAAAATGATAATGAACGACCCGCCGCATAGAAAAATCGCGAGAAACCCTGCTTCCAGCAGAAAAATATCCCACTGAAAACTCGTAAAATCCTGGCCGGCGTAAAGGATTGAAAGATAGAGGATATAACAGAGGATTAATGCCGGCCGCGTGCATCGATCGAATAAAACGGCGACTCCGCCGAGAACCCCGGCCACGCACGATCCTGTCAGAATGGGATCGGATGCGTTCACCCAGAAGACCATCGGATAAAGCCAATAGCCGCGGATGCCGATGGAATCGCGGATTGCGATAAGTTTGGGCGCGATCGGAAGGATTCCGTCCGAACCCACCAAACCCTCGATTTGAACCGCCATCGATGCAAAGGCGGCAATATAGATCAATGCGAGCGCGCGTAGAAACAGCCAGCTGACCAGATCGTAATGTCCGGAACCCCGCCCCTGAAAGGACTGAGCCCACAGAGACGTCGCACTCGAACGAATTAAAGACAGAACTCCGGACAGACGCGTCGCGACAAAAGATCGTCGAGCCGCGAAATCAATCTCTAGAACTCCCAAACGATTTGTCTCGGCTTCCGGATTGGATATCTCGCGAAACAAATGACTCCTCCGCGGACCAACCTTCCGCGATCGGCTCCGGTTACCATTGTTGGTCCTTTGCAGCTTTGACCAGAAGGCGAATCAAAGCCGCGGAGGCGGCGAGCATCACTACCATACAAACCCACTCGAAGGGCTGAACACTCGATGGATCCTTGTCGTACACAATAATCAGAAACCCCGATGCGAAGATTAGTGCTACGTAGCTCATGATTTTCATATCAAATCCGACGCGATTAGTCATTCAACAAACTGCAACGATCCTAACAAAATTCATACCATTCCGAAATAACAATTCGACCGTAACCGGGCTCACGGCGTTCCTCGTACCGGACTGAACGGGCCTCGAAACCAGGTTCTATGTCACGATTCGAAAAACCTCCGACTGTATAATGTCCGGATGCTGGTTCCGCCATGGGGCATGATGGTTTTATCGGATTCCCTTAAGAGTGAACCGCCAATCCTTTGTGCTGCAACCATTGAATTGAGAGGTCGGGTGACAGCGCTTTTCGACCGGACAATCTCTCCGCAGATCGACGAGGAAGGGATCCGCGTTTCCCCGCAGTCCACTGAACCGGCTGCCAATGACGATGGGATGCTGTTCGACATCGCCTCCATTGCCGAAAGTGATGTGGCCCGATCCGGCATTTTCGATGCAGTCCAGGAAAACCGGCTCTGTCAATTAACGATCGAACAGGATTTCGCGCAATCAGCGTAGCCTGCGGCTTTCGCCCGGACCAGTCAAGCCAGGCTCTGCAGGGACTTTGATCCAGGCAGGGATCGACACAACCAATTTCCCCGAATTGTTGCTGCAACTGAGTCGATTGCAGCAGTCGAGCGTTCCGGATGGCGGTCTGGCCGAGCAGGATATTCAGGCCACCCGTGAATCCTTCGCCGTTGAGATCGAAAAACTGAGCGAGATATTGTCGGCCCAACGGGTGACCGCCGTGGACGGCGACGTGATCGATATGGTTGGCATGCTGTTCGAGATGATCGTGAACGACGAAACCTTGACGGATGCGGTGAAGGCGCTGCTGAGTCATTTAGACACGCCCTTACTTGCAGATCGCGTTGCTGGATAAGAAGTTTTTCGTACGCGCGCACCACCCTGCGCTGCGATTTTTAAATGCTATGAGTCAGGCTGGCAGCTTCTGTAACGGTGCGGATGGTTCGGGTCTCGGCACTATTGCGAAAATTCGCGATCTGGTTAACAGAATTTTGCCGGAAATTGACGATAATATCGAAATATTCTTGCCCTTGCTCAACGAGTTTACCCAATTCATGACCAGCTATCACCAGCGTTCAATGATCATGGAAAAGCGGGCAATCGAAGCAGCTCGGGGCCGTGAAAAATTGCATTCGGCGCGACAAAGGGTTTCCCGGGAAATCGTCAATCGAATAGTAAGCCGCGACCTTCCCGAATTTATCGAATCCTTGTTGATGGGAGCCTGGGCAAATTATCTGGTGATTACATTACTGCGTTCCGGGGAACACAGTTCCGAATGGGAATCGGCTTTGGCAACGACGGATGATTTGATCGGAAGCGTAAAACAAGATCAACCCGAGGAGGACCGTATTCTGTTTCGACTGAAGCTGCCGAACATTGTTGATACGGTGAAAGCCGGGCTGGAAATCGCCGGAGATATTGATTCCGATATCCAATCCACGCTTCGAAAACTGGAGGCCTGTCATAAGGCCGCGTTGGTAGCTCCGATAAGGGCCGATTCGGTATCAAGCACTAAGCAGTTATCGAACACGGAATCCGGTCCTGTTTTACCGGAAGCAAACCCGGTTACGGCAGATGCGGTAAAACTACGGGCTAAGCAATTAAAGAATATAATTCCGGAAGAATGGCGGCAGGCGCTTTTCGAGGATGCCGATCTTCAAACAGACCAAATTGTGGCCAGCCCGCAACGGCAGGTTTTACTGGACTCGTTACAACGATTGGAGTTTGGAACCTGGTTCGAGTTTTATCACGAAAAAAAAGGTATTTATCAACAGGCCAAGCTGGCCTGGATCAACACAACCACGTCAAAATATATGTTCGTGAACCATGGCGGACGTCAGATCGAAGTGAAATCGGTATCGGAGCTGGCGGACGATATTGAATACGGACGCGCCAAAATTATTCAGATGGAGCAGGTTCCCTTTGTTGACAGGGCATTGAAATCCATACAGAAATTACTTAAAAAGAGTTCAGAACTTAGCGTTGAGTGAACCCTTTCGAATACGCTTGGACTCCTTTTATCCCACGTGCCGCTTCCACCCTTTGTCGCATGCAGAGCGCAAACGCCGAAATTGCCGGCGCGGCGCTCACGGTTTGCCATTGATCAATTGCGTAATCCGAATTCTCATTTGTTCGGAGACATTGATAATCTGGATACCAACCCATCGCTTGGTTGGATTTGTGCTACCTTCAATCCAGAGAACCTCCCCCGCCAAACGTAATCGGTTCCGGTTTGCCGGAATTTTCAGGGATGTTAATCCGCAACTGGAAAACCGTATTGACCCGAAGATCGAGATGCGTAACCAACATGATACCTCCTGGCGAGATATTAACCAGGTTACCCAAATGATCTCCGGTATTCAGATCCGAAACTTTTATGATTACCGGTCTTTCGTTACGCGGATGTTTGTGTGCCACGAAGGCGCACAGGAGGACGAAGTCCTCCGTGCAGCTATGCTGCATAAGAGATGAGGGTGGGCCCCTCGAAGCCGCCATTCAGGTGGAGGCTTCAAACCACCGTAAGCTGCGCCGGTCAAGAGCCGGGGTG
>JBGTCG010000038.1:0-31774 GCA_041748915.1 Methylococcales bacterium | reverse complement strand
AACCAACCCTCGTCGTGTCGGGTTACGGCGTGCGTCAAGCCCAACGATAAAAGTCCAGTTTATTGGATGCGCGCCTAACCAGACCTACCAATATCGCCAAATTGACAATTGCTTTTTATTTTGATAGTAGTAGCCCCAATTCGGCCAAGGGCTGAATTTTTACTCCAGCGACCATGGGTTGCATTTACTCTCCTACACGGAGGCGCTCCTGGACCCTGAAATTTTTTCCGTTCAGAGCTCTTGTTACGCAGGGACCTGGTAATCAAAATGTCGCATTTGCCATTCACAATCTTTGAGTAAGGATTCGGCATTGGATAAACCCGAGGGACGGCCCGTCAGGGGCATGCGAAAACCAATTGGACAATATGCGGCAGCCTCAATGCACCCGAGCAGGCGGCGCATGGTTGAATGGCCGGCCGACTCGGCTCTTCAAGCCGGTGATTCCGGCACAACGCATCCGGTCAGGGCGGTAAACGAACTGCCATGAGGCGGGAAATCGCATTGGCTTGCGCACTCGTGATAGCCGGCAGCGTGGCGTTGCTGACCGTACTGGTGTATTTCCATAGCCGCGAGATGCTGGGCGCAGCGGTACTGCGCGAGTTTCGGGCTGCCGTGGCAGCCACCGCTGTGCTCACGGAGCAGAGCCTTGACGATGTCAAAAAAGACGTCCTGACCTTCACTGGAATGCCGCCGGTGCGCGGACTGCTGCGGGCCCTTCGGTCCGGGGGTTACGATGCCGAAACGCAATTCACGTCTGAGATGTGGCTCGAGCACCTGGCGCAGATCATGATCTCGCTGTTGCGCAATAATCCTGATTACTGGCAGGCCGGCTTCATCGATGTAACCGGACGGGAGCTCATGCGTGTGGATAACCTCGATGGAACGCTGACAATCGCTCCTTCGAACGTACTACAGAAAAGGGCTGATTCAGCTGACTTTTCCGAAACCATGAAACTCCCGCCGGGCGGCGTTCACGTCTCTCGGCTCAGCCTCAATCGGGAAGATGGCCGCATTGAGCTGCCCTACCGCCCGACGTTGCGAATTGCGACACCGGTGTATGATTGGGCTAACCAAATTCACGGGATTATTTTCATCAACTTGCAGACGGCCGGCTTGGCGAAAAAAATCCTGGCTCGTTTCCAGAGCCGGGGCGGACAATCCTATCTCGTGAACCCGGATGGTTCTTTCCTGGTCCATCCGGACACGGCCAGGACCTTCGGCTTCGAGCTTGATCATGATTACCGGCTTCAGCAGATTCATCCGCGCCTCGTTGAAAAGCTGCGCGATACCGAGGTGTTCATCGAGATCGTGGATAGCGGCGAGCTGAAGGATGCAAAGGCGCATATCCATGGTTTCCAAAAAATCCAGTACGACCCGAACGAATCGCGGAACTACTGGGCGATAGTGTACGAAGTGCCCAGTTCCATAGCGCTTGAACCGATATTCGTCCAGCGGAATTGGCAACTGTGCTTGGGTATCGCAATTGCTCTTCTCGGCGCCATCGCGGCATTTTTCTGGTCGGCACGAATGACCCGCCCGCTGAAGGAGCTTACCATCACGGCGAATCATATCGCGAGCGGAAATTACGACCGGCGCGTCGAGTTGAGTGGCAAGCGCAATGAAGTTCGCGAGCTGTCGGCCGCTTTCAACCAGATGGTGGAAGCGCTCGTGACCGCGGAGCGGCGTCTCGCCAACATTTTCGACGCGGCCGGCGACGCGATCATCAGCGTCGATCAGAACCAAAAAATTATCGCGTTCAACAATGCCGCCAGCCAGATCTTCGGGTATCGACCGTTCGAAGTATTGGGCCGGCCACTGGAACTATTGCTGCCCGAAGATGCTGCGGCTGTTCATCAACGGCACTTCCGCGCCTACGGTCAGGAAGATGGCTCGACGCGTAAAATGGGCTCCGGCCGGGAGGTCTCCGGAAGGCGCAGTGACGGTTCAACATTCCCTGCCGAAGTCAGTATCTCAAAGACCTTCGAACGTATCGGTGCGACCTTTACCGCGATTCTGCGCGACGTGACCGAAAGAAAACGCGCGGAAACAGACCGGGCTCAATTCGTAATCAATCTAAAAAATGCCGTAGCCGAAGCCAATCGCAACCAGGCTCAGTTAAAAGCGGTATTCCATGCGATGGAGGACGGCATTGCAGTTCTCGATATGCAGGGGAATGTTGTTTTGTTAAATGAGGCTCAGGCTCGGATTTGCGGTTACCCGGATCCGGAAGAAATGAAGCGGAATCTGACTTATTTTGCCGGGATCTACGAACTGACCGAGCCGGATGGAACCAGGGTTCCCGTGGCCGGGTGGCCCGCGTCGAGATGCCTTAACGGCGAAACCATGAGCAATTGGGTGTTGCATGCACGGCGGCTGGATAGCGGGCAGGAATGGTATTTTCGATTCAGCGGAGCGCCGATTCACGATCAGGAAGGCGAGCAGATCCTTGCCGCGATTGTCACCCGCGACATCACCGAATTCAAGAAAGTAGAATCCGAGATTCTCAGGCTCAATGCGCACCTCGAAAAGCGCGTCAAGGAACGTACCGCCGAACTCGAAGCGGCCAACCAGGAACTGGAAGCATTCAGCTATTCTGTCTCGCACGATTTGCGCGCGCCGCTACGCGCGATTGACGGTTTCAGCCAGGCCGTGCTGGAGGACTATGCCGTTCAACTCGATGAGACCGGCCGGCAATATCTCAATCGCGTGCGCGCGGGCAGCGTACGCATGGCGAATTTAATCGATGACATGCTGCAGCTTTCGCGCGTCGGCCGTGCTCAAATAGAACGTCAAATCGTGGATCTGAGTTCCCAGGCCGATTCCGTGCTGACCGAATTGCAGTCCGCGGAGCCGGATCGGTACGTCGAGATCACGATCGAATCAGGACTTGAGGCCGAGGGCGATCCAAAATTACTGCGTATCGCACTGGTGAACCTGATTTCAAACGCCTGGAAATTTACCGGTTTAAAACCCGGTCCGAGGATCGGATTCGGAGCGGTGGACCACGCAGGCGAACGCGCCTATTACGTGCGCGACAACGGAGTTGGCTTCGATATGGCCTATGTCGATAAGCTATTTGGCGCGTTCCAGCGCCTGCATACCGAAAATGAATTTCCGGGCACGGGCATCGGCCTTGCGATCGCGCAGCGTATCATCCACCGCCATGGCGGTCGGATCTGGGCGGAATCCGCAGTCAATCAGGGCGCTACAATTTATTTCACAATTCCTTCGAATGACTCAACCACGGTGGACGAATATGCAGGTGACGAATAAAACAATTTTGCTGGTCGAAGACAATCCCGACGATCAGGCGCTGACGCTGCGCGCACTCAAAAAGAGCAACATTGTGAACGATGTATTCGTCGCGAACGACGGTGTGGAGGCGCTCGATTATCTGTTCGGCCGCGGTGTCCACGCCGCCCGGGACCCTGACGTCCAACCGGCGATCATTTTGCTCGACCTCAAGCTGCCGAAGGTTGACGGGCTGGAGGTGCTCAAACAAATCCGCGCCGATCCCGCGACCCAGTTTCTGCCGGTCGTGATTCTCACTTCATCGAAGGAAGAACGCGATCTGATCGACAGTTACCGGCTCGGCGCCAACAGCTACATTCGCAAACCTGTCGATTTCGACCAATTCGTCGGCGCCGTACAAACCTTGGGTCTGTATTGGCTGGTGTTGAATCAGTCTCCACCGGATCGTGGAGAGACACAGTGACCAAACCACTGCGTGTTCTGATCGTGGAGGATTCGGAACCCGACACCGAGTTGCTGCTGCGAGAACTCAGGCGCGGCGGCTACGATCCGCAGCATGTGCGGGTCGAAACCGCCGAAGCCATGCGCGCCGAGATGACATCGAAAGAATGGCATATCATATTCTGCGATTTCTCCATGCCGCGCTTTAATGCCTTCGATGCGCTCGCGTTGCTGTGCCAAATAGGGCTGGATATTCCTTTTATTATCGTTTCCGGCACCATCGGCGAGGACCGAGCGGTGACTGCCATGAAGGCGGGCGCGCACGATTATATTCTGAAGGATAACCTGAAAAGGCTTATACCCGCGGTTGAGCGCGAGCTGCGCGAGGCCCGGATGCGCCAGGACCGCCGCGCGAAGGAAGAGGAAATCGAACGTCTCGCGTACTTCGATCCCGTTACCGGACTGCCGAATCGCTTCTACTTTCAAAAATCAGTCAGTCAAGCCATCAAGTCGGCGCAGGGAAAACACCCCTTGGCGCTACTGTTGATGGATCTGCAGCGCTTCAAGGATGTCAACGACACCCTCGGACATCATCGCGGCGACGCACTGTTGCAGCAGGTCGGCATGCGCCTGAAGAGCGCGTTATTTACGCCGGATATCGTCGCGCGTCTTGGCGGCGACGAGTTCGGCATCCTGCTGCCACGGTTAACCGCGACCGAAGACATAGAAATGGTTGTCGAGAAACTTCAGGATATACTGATGGTTCCGTTCATGGTGGAAGGCATACCAATCGCTGTCGAGGGCTGCACCGGCGTGGCCATCATGCCGGACCATGGCGACGATCCGGACAGACTTTTACAATTGGCCGACATTGCGATGTACCGCGCCAAGAATTTGGCGAGTAATTATGCCCTGTACTCACCGGAATACGACCGTCACAGTCCGGAGAAGCTTGGGCTCATGGCGGAGTTGCGTGACGGCATCGATCAAAACCAGTTAGTGCTTCACTATCAACCAAAAATCGAAATCTTGAGCGGTTCCGTGGTCGGCGAGGAAGCGCTGGTGCGTTGGCAGCATCCGCGGCGCGGATTTCTCTCGCCGGATCAGTTCGTTCCGACTGCCGAATACACCGGTTTGATCGGACCTTTGACTTACCGGGTATTGAACGATGCCTTGAATTACTGCCGGGATTCCGGCAACGCGAGTACGCAACTGCCGGTGAGCGTGAACCTGTCGGCGCGTTCGCTGCACGATCATCGGCTGCTGGAATCGGTGTGGACGGCGCTGCAAGCCCGGGGCGTCGAACCGCATCAGCTCACTCTCGAAATTACCGAGAGCGCCATCGTGCTTGATCCGAAGCGTGCCGAAGAGTCTCTGACCGGATTGAACCGAATGGGGATCCGGCTTTCGATCGACGATTTCGGAACCGGCTACACGTCAATCGGCAGTCTCAAGCGACTGCCGATTGACGAGATCAAGATCGATAAATCCTTCGTGACCGGTATTCTAACCGATCGGGATGACGCCACGATTGTTCGCTCGGTCATTGATCTCGGCCACAATCTGGGTCTTCGAGTTGTCGCGGAAGGCGTTGAAACCAAGGAAATTTTCGATGCTCTCGCAAGCTTCGGTTGCGACGAAGTCCAGGGGTATTTCATCGCACGACCGCAGGACGGGGCCTCAATGAATGACTGGTTGCGTGAATCTTCCTGGAAAACTGACTCTGGCAAATAGTTTGGAATCACCACGCGTAGATATCTGAAAACCGCGGCCGGCTTGTTGATCCTGTTGGGATTGGGGTTAACCTTTATGCCGGAGTCCGAAGATCACCTGGTCAGCGAGCGCGAACCGATTTTTCTGCCGGCGCCAAATGGCGCACCGTTCGCTCCGGCCGGTTCCGCACAGCTTGTGTTTCCGCGAGACCATGGCGTCCATCATCGGTCCGGAACTGAGATCTGGCAATGGATCGGGCAACTGGAGACCGTACATGGCGGCCGTTTCGGTTTCGAAACCACCTTGCTTCGCGTCGATCTTGACACCGACTTGAGCCAAAGGCATTCGGCCTGGGCCACCGACCAGGTCTTCGTCCTGATCCATGCGATCACGCCCTTTGAGCAAGGCGAAATTTACCGGAGCCGGGAAACCAGCCGCGAGGCCATGGGGCTCGCCGGCTATGATCCACAACAGCACCAGATCTGGATCTATCGGCGGGCGCTTAGATTTCGACGCGAGGCGGAATTAGCGGGCATGGAGTTGACGATCCCGGACGGTGATTATCCGCTCCGACTGAAACTGGAGGCTGCTAAACCCGCGGTGATCCCCCCGCTTTCGGCTCCTTTCCGCTATTACGCGGTTACGCGCATGAAAGCCGAGGGCGTCCTGACGATCGCCGGCGAGAAACACCTGGTTAAGGGCGCCGCATGGTTTGAGCACAGCTGGGGAAAATTGCCCGCGCGGACCGGGCAGCTGGTCCGGAACCGCTTTTTGTTGCAATTGTCGAATGGAACGGATCTGAACCTGCTGCAATCGCGGCGGCGGGACGGCAGCGGGAAGGCAATCAATGGCGGTTTCATGATTTCACCGGAAGCCAAAACGCTTGCGCTGGAGCCTGACGACCTGAACATTGATCCGAGCGGACATTGGACCAGCCGGGCATCCGGGATGCGTTACCCGGTACGTTGGCGAATCCGGATTCCGGGACAAGCCCTCGTCCTGGACCTGCAATCCTGGATGGACAACCAGGAAACCAACGATTTTATGACCAACTGGACCGGCATGGTTTCGGTGTCCGGCCAGTCCGGCGGAACGAAGGTCACGGGTTTCGGGCGTGTTCAATTGTCGGGCTACTTACCAGGAAACCAAAATTGATGGTCTATGCGAATTTCCAAGCATTAAGAGCCGGCAATCCGGTCGGGCGGTTTCCCAGGCTAACGCATGTTCAAACGTAGTACCTTGCTGGAAAATTTCGGGATACGCTATGAAGTATGCAATTGAATTACGATGCGTGGCGATATTAGTGTTAACGCTGTTCATTGCCGGCGCCTGCGAGCAGGAACCAGACGAGCCGGACATTCAGCTGCCTCCGCTCGGTTTCGTCCCCGCAACGGTCCAGCGATCCGGCGACTCGCGAGCCGGATACGATGCCCTGATCAATCAGCCTTATATTACCTGCGGCATCCCGTATTCCGCGTATCAACGCAACGCGGACCCGCCGCGGCCCGATCAGTTGGTACCAGGCCGAAGCGACCAAAACCGGGAGTTACCGTACTTTTTTACGAGCCATACTGCCTCGAACAAGGTGCGTCTGGTCAGCTCGAACTGCCTGTTGTGCCATGCCGGGTATTTCAATGGTGAGCTGATTATCGGGCTCGGCAACGAATTTCTTGATTTTACGACCGACCCTTCCGCCAATGCCGAACAGGTGGGGGCTTATATCGATGACGAAGAGGAGGCGCGGGAATGGAAAAAATGGGCGGATCGGATCGAAACCATCGCTCCGTACAGCAGAACCGACACGATCGGCATGAACCCGGCGGTCAATCTGACCTTTGCGCTGATGGCGCACAGAAACCCCGAAACGCTCGCGTGGTCAAAAACGGCTTTGCTGGAACCGCCCCCGGAAAAACCGCTGCCAGTCAGTGTACCGCCGTGGTGGCGGGTGAAAAAAAAGAACGCGCTGTTTTATAACACCGAAGGCCGCGGCGACCATGCCAGAATCATGATGCTCGCGGCGACATTATGTACCGATTCGGTTCAGGAAGCCCGCCGTATCGATGCGTTTGCGGCGGATATCCGGGCCTATCTGGCATCGCTGGAAGCGCCGCGATATCCTTTTGCGATTGACGCTGATCTGGCCGCGCGAGGAGGCCTTTTGTTTGAACAAAACTGCACCCGTTGCCATGGGAGCTATGGCGATCACCCCGGTTATCCGAATCTCGTATTTGACTACGCCGAAATCGGCACCGATCCAGAACTCGCGAAATTTTTCACGTCGGCGGAAAATCTTCGTTTTGTACTTTGGTTCAATCAATCCTTTTTCGGTGAAGATTCACGCGGCGAACCCGCGCCCGGCTATATAGCGCCCCCGCTCGACGGCATCTGGGCGACCGCTCCCTATTTCCACAACGGCTCGGTCCCGACCATCGAAGGTGTACTCAACAGCGCCGCGCGGCCCCGGTACTGGCTCTATCCAACCGCGCCCTCGGATTTCAATACGGATACGCTGGGCTGGAACCACGGCGTGCTCGGCTACGGCAAACAGGAAGCCAAGGCCAAAGACGAACGAAAACGGATCTATGACACCACGACCGCGGGCTACTCCAATTCGGGCCACACCTACGGCGATCATTTAAGCCCCGCAGAACGACATGCGTTAATCGAATATTTGAAGACGCTTTGATTCCCTCACGTTCCGACGCATACCGCTGTATAATTCGTGCCCTCGATCCGGAACGGTTTCAGTATCGGATCGGTTACCCGGCGCGACCTAGGTTTGGAAAATCAATTCTATTCGAAACCAGGACCTGATTAGTAAGATGCTTCAGCAATGGCTCAAAACACGTCGTTCCGGAAGGGAGTGCCGGAACCCAGCAGCCAGGGAAGGCCTGCAAACATTACATCCATGTAATCTGGATACCGGCAATCTGCCTGCCGGTACGACGTTGCAGCTGAACGATCTTTATAATCAGGAAACAGGATGCATCCATCGGGACCAGCCGGCAGCGCGGCTTTCGGCATTCCAAGCGGGATCATTCGGATAGATGGAAAATCTGAGCAGATCATTTGATCGATGAAAACAATCAGGAAATCATTTGCCGCAGGTCTCGAGATGTTGTTGGATGGCAACAGGTCCGGTTTGGCGGCGAGACCTTTTACGATTAGGTCCATTGATCCGGACAATTCCATCTCCCGCCCATGATATCGGTGTTGAACTGCGCGGAATCCATTAGACTATGGATTTCAGTCTTGCTGATTGCGGGTTTGACCGCCGCGGCGCTGCCGTCAGCCCGTGCCGCCGGTCCGCAGCGGATCGTCTCGATCAATCTCTGCGCGGATCAATTGCTGTTGATGCTCGCCGAGCCCCGCAGTATTGCATCGGTTACTTATCTGGCGACGAATCCCGCGGTGTCACCGCTCGCGGATCTTGCGCAGCGGATTCCGGAAAATTACGGCCTGGCCGAGGAAGTCCTCCCGTATAAACCGGATCTGGTCCTCGCCAGCGCGTTTACCGTGCATTCGACCAACGCGCTGCTCAGAAAACTCGGCGTCGCGGTGCTCGAAATCAAGGTTGCGGGCAGTCTCGAAGATATCCGCGACAATATCCGAAGCGTCGCGGCCGCGATCGGAAATCCGGATACAGGCGCCAGGCTGCTCGCAGAATTCGACCGCAGACTTGCCGCGTCGAGCATTTCCCCGGCGCCTCCGCGCGCGGTCGCGGCACTCTACCGGGAAAACAACATCTTGTATGGCACGAATACGATCGCCGGGACGTTTACCAAAGCCGCGGGTCTCGATAACCTGGCCGACCTGCTTGGGCTCAAGGGTTTTTCGGACCTTCCGCTCGAAATTCTAATTGAGCAGCAACCCGATATCGTAATCGCTGGAACCAGAAGCCGTCATGCCGCACGCGGAATCCTTGCCTACCGCAATCTCCATCATCCGGCCCTGGCGAAACTGCTCGATAAACGGGCTCTGGTGCGGATTCCGGACCGGCTGTGGGCATGCGGCAGTCCGGCAATGGTCGAGGCGGTTACCATTCTAGCCACGGTGCATCTCAAATGGCGTGACCAGGCTTTATCGCAGCAGAATGTCCGGGAACAGCTCTGATCCGCAGCGCGCGGCGAAAAATTACCGTCAGCCGTTCCTGTTTATTATATTAATCACCGGGGTCGCGGGAGCGTTCATCGTTTCGTTGCTGGTCGGGCCGGCCAGGGTTGGGTGGACTGAAATGGTGGCGCTGCTTTCGGCCACGGATATTTCCTTGGGCGCAAAACAGATCCTGATCGAAATCCGTATGCCCCGGGCGCTGCTCGGAATTTTTGTGGGCGGGAGTCTCGGGCTTGCCGGAGCGGCCCTGCAAGGCTATCTGCGAAACCCGCTGGCCGAACCCGGTCTGATCGGCGTTTCGGCGGCGGCTTCACTGGGCGCCGTGATAACACTGCATACCGGCCTTGCCGGATCTTTCGCGATGGCGCTGCCCTTGGGCGGGATTTGCGGGGCGCTGCTCGCGGTTTTCGTGATTCAGATTCTCGCGGGCGGGGCCGGGAGCACGCTGCGGCTTATTCTCGCCGGAATCGCGATCAGCGGTTTCGCGTCGGCCTTAACCTCGCTCGCATTGAATCTGGCGCCAGATCCGTTTGCCGCGATGGAAATGATGTTCTGGATGATGGGTTCACTTTCGGATCGAAGTTTCGAGCACGTATATCTGGCCGGTCCGTTTATCATTGCGGGCGTCGCGCTGCTGCTGCTTTTGGGGCGCCCGCTGGATGCATTGACACTCGGTGAAGATACCGCGCAAAGCCTCGGGATTGATCTGAAGCGCGCGCGGACCGCGCTGATCCTCGGCGTCGCGATGTCGGTCGGTGCTTCCACGGCGGTTGCGGGCAGCATCAGCTTCGTCGGCCTGGTCGTCCCGCATCTGCTGCGGCGGTTCGTGGGCTCCCGACCTAGCACGCTGTTATACGCGAGCGCCATGGGCGGGGCGGTCCTGACCCTGGTCGCCGACATCAGCGTACGGCTGATTTCACCCGGCCCCGAACTCAAGCTCGGCGTATTGACCGCACTGGTCGGCGCCCCGTTCTTTCTGGTGCTGATCCTGAAGGTTCGCAGCGAATGGCAATGACCTTGCTGGAGGTTTCGGGACTGTCGGTCAGCTTCGGAACCGCGCCGATCATCCAGGATGTTTGGGTAAACTTTCGTGCGGGCGAGTTGCTCGGCCTGATCGGCCCGAACGGGGCCGGCAAAACGACGTTACTGCGCGCGAGCTGCGGCCTGTTGCGCGCCGCCGGCGGATCGATCCGTTTTTTGGGAAAAAGCCTTCAGGAAACCGGTTCCCTGGAACTGGCGCGGAATCTCGCGTATCTTCCGCAGCGCGGCGACGCGCATTGGTCCTTGAGCGTCGAAGACCTCGTGCTGCTTGGCCGCCTGCCGCACCGGCCGTTCTGGACAGGACTCTCCACCAACGACCGGAGGATTGCAATGGCCGCGCTGTCGGCCTGTGATGCCGTGCATCTCGCCAGGCGCTCGATCGAAACCCTGTCCGGCGGTGAACGAAGCCGCGTGATGCTCGCGCGCGCGCTGGCCGTCGAACCGCGGCTGTTACTCGCGGACGAACCCGTGACCGGTCTGGATCCACTGCATCAGCTCGAGGTGATGGAAAAATTCCGTGCGCTCGCCGATTCCGGCATCGGCGTTGTGATCGTGATCCATGACCTGTCACTCGCCGCCCGTTACTGCGACCGCCTGGTCCTGATCCACAATCAGCACATCGTCGCCGATAACCAACCGGTTAAAGTGCTATGCAATGAATATCTGAACAAATGTTTCGGTGTTCGATTCAAAACCGATTTTAACCACGGTATACCGGTCGTGCTTCCGCTCGAAAAATGCGTGGTTGAATGAAAACCTACTCAGCGCGCGCTGTTCGTACGGGTGTGGTTTTTTGTTGCGGTCACGGTTCGCGCGCCTCACGCGCGCTACGTTGTCTGCAGGATTTTCATGAGTGCCGCCATGGCCCCCACCGCCACAACGAGCATCGCCCCGAGTTTGATGGTCATCCGGTACTCCACGTCTTTCATGTCCCGGGCGAGACGGACTATATCCCGTTTCAGAGCGGTTTCCAGTTCGTTGATATCCCGTTTCAGAGTGGTTTCCAGTTCCTTGATATCCCGTTTCAGAGCGGTTTCAAGCGCCTTGATATCGCGTTGGACAGAGGTCTCGAGCTCCTTGATCGTTCGCATAACCTCGGCGATATCCCGTTTGGTGGCGAGATTTTCTTCTATGAATTCCGCCTCGGCCGCGGCCAGCGCCTCGGCCTGCTGTTCGGTGAATCCGGCTTCCTTCAGGCGTTTGGCGAATTTCAAGGTATCGAAAGCGATGGCGGTCATGGCCTTTAAAACACAATCGGGGTTTGGTTCAAAGCATAGCGAAATCCCTGTTCGGGGTCAAAACGGCTGGCCGTTTTGAAATCCGTTGGTTCGCAGCATGCGCCGTGCGCGCGGGTATCAATTTTTTGCTTCCCGTCACGATTCGTGCGCGTCCCCGCTGTCGACCACCGAATCGTCCTTGCCGCCGGGCATCGATACGGACCACGACCATCCCCATCGATCCGGCCGGTTCGAACAATCGGACGCTTGTCCTGTCCGCTGCCGATAATTTCCGGTATTGGGCGCCTCCCGAAAGTCGAAAATATCTTGCGCCCGGATCTGGTATTCGTTATACAATTTGACCTCTCGGCAAAATTCAAAAAGAGGGACTATGCATGTGACTCACAAACATTCTGCACGGATGCGTCCCTCAGATGCGCGGAACAAAATAGATCAATGTGTTTTCATCCAGGTTCCGCTGTGCTTCGTATTCTTCTTTTGAAGGGGTCGAAAATCCTTAATCGCCAACTTTGCTTAGCAGGGGGAGTTTATGACAAAAAAAAGTTCTTGGATTGCACGGAAGGCTCACCTTTTTGAGCTTTCGATCTACAAAAACTAATCGACAGGAGAAAGATTATGCGAATTCTATTAAAAAAATCGGGAATAATGGCAGTAGTCGCTTGGCTGACTGTGTGCGGCAGTCAAATCTTCGCGGCCGATCATGGCGACGCGCCGTCGGTGGGAAACGATGTGGCTACTGATATAGGCGACGTTTACGTTTTTCTCGATCCCAATGACAACACGCAAGTGGTTATGGCTTTCGATGTGCATGGGTTTATTGTACCCGGCGAAAACGTTAATTTCGGTGCCTTCGACCCTCTTGTACTATTCAAGTTTAATATTGAGAACACCGGCGATGCCGCGCCCGATCTGTCCATCAAGGTAAAATTTTCACCGGTAACTTCACGTACGCAGCCGCAGACGGCAACGATAACGTTCAAGAACGTCGGAAGCACGGATATCATAAGCCGCTTTACCGCGCCGACGACCGTACCTTCAACCGCAGCCGTTGCGCCAACACAGGTGGTTACGCCGGATGCCGCGACCGGCACCTTGTTCTTCGCCGGGCTGGTCGACGACCCGTTCTTTTTCGATATTCCGGGTTTCGGCCGCTTCGTGGCTTCGGTATTGGCCGGAACACCGGATCCGACCCAACTGTTACGCGGAAGGGACAGCTTTGCCGGTTACAATATTCAAATGATCGCGTTAAGTGTGCCGGTCGAACTGCTGCAGGGTCCGGCAGGCACCGTCATCGGCGTCAGCGCGACCACGCTGCGGCATAACACCGTCACCTATTTAAACAATAGCAACCCGGTCGGATCGGGTCCGCGCAAACGCATAGACCGCACCGGAGTGCCCGCCGTCAATACCGCGCTGATTCCGTTCGCGCGCAAGGACGAATATAACCGCGCGACGACCCAGGACGACGCCGCGGGAGTCTTCGCCGCCGATATCGTCAATACCCTGGCAGCGCTCGGAACGCAGCCACCGCAGATCACTGCCCTCGCTCAGGTCGCGGTGACTGGAGGCGACCAGTTGCGGCTGGACACGTCCGTTATCAATACTGGCCTGCAGGGCGGAACCCTCGCGGACGCCGGTTTTCCGAACGGACGGCGTCCGACCGATGACGTGATCGATACGATCCTGTTCCTCGTTACCAATGGAGTCGTGACGACCGGCGATAGCGTAAACGGTAACGACCTACCTTTTCAGAACAGCTTCCCGTTCTTCGCGCTATCGCAACAGCCGCGCGCTCCGGGGACCATTGATGACAACACGCGTAATTAATGATTACGTGCTGTTTATTGCATTCACTCTGGCCGCGCTGCCCCTCGCGGGCGGCGCGGCGGACGCGACGCTCGATTTCCTCGAGACCCGCGTCATCGAGGACCCTCTTGACTTCACCGCCCAAAACCGACTCACGGAAATTTACATCGAACGGTTGCGCGAGACCGGTGACCTCGGTTATCTCGATCGCGCAGCGACAACGGCGCGCGCCTCGCTTGCCGCGCTTCTAGGGGAACAAAACCCCGGCGGGCTCGCCGCGCTCGCGGTCGTCGAATTTGAATCGCATCATTTCGCCGAGGCCCTCCGGCTCGCGCAGCGTACTTATGAGATAGATCCCCGCAACCGGTCCGCATTGGCCATCAGCGGTGATGCGCAACTGGAACTCGGCAATTACACGAAAGCCGCGGCCGTCTATGCCAGGCTCGCCGAAGCCGGCGCCGTAGCGCCGGTTTTGGCGCGTCAGGCGCGTCTGGCCGAATTGAATGGAGACAACCCGAAAGCCATCGAATTATTGCGCCAGGCGGCCGGAGACGGAGCCTGGTACCGTGTCCGGCTGGGCGAACTGTACTTTCGCACCGGCGGTCTGGAGAACGCCGAGGCGCAATACCAGGCCGCATTGCAGGAAATGCCGCAGAGAGCTCCCGCGCTGGAACACCTGGCCGAGTTACGTGGCGCTCAAACCCGGTATGACGAAGCCATCGCGCTGTATCAGCAAGCCATCGCGCTCGCGCCGCGCGCCGAATATTTGCAGGCGCTCGGGGATCTTTATCGGTTTATGGGCAAACCCGACGACGCCAAACCGTGGCATGACCGGGCGCTCGCGGAGTACCTGAATTCGGTCCAGCGAGGCAATGCGCATTACCTGCATCATCTCGCCGGCTTTTACAGCGATGTGCGGGAGAATCCAGGCGAGGCGCTGCAATGGGCCTACAAGGACCTGGAAGCCCGCCAGAGCATCTATGCCTATGACACATTGGCGTGGGCACAGTACAAGAGCGGTGATTTCACCAAGGCGCGCGGCACCATGGAAAAAGCCTTGAGTCTGGGTACGAAGGATGCGCACTTGCTGTATCATGCCGGGCTGATCTGCGCGCACGCCGGCGATTTGGCCCGCGGCGGGGACTATCTGAAACAAACGGTGGCGATCAATCCATCGTACAATGCGTTTCATATGCACCGGTGAGGCTTCTTTTCGTTTTTCTGGTTTTGCCTGCGATCACCGCCGCGCATCCAATTTCGCAAGGCGCGCTCGATATTGATCTGTCGCCCGGCAGACTCCATATCCGCGCGCGCGTGCCCGTTGAAGAAGTATTCGTCGCGAATGCATTTGCGGACGGTAATGCTCCATCGCTCGCCGATGCCTGGAAGCAGCATGGTCAATACTTCCTGGAGCATTTCCGGATATCCGCCGATGGCGAAGGACTGACGGGCGCCGTGACCCGCGTGACCGAGGCCGGTACTAACCATATCGTATACGACCTCGATTATCCGTTACGAGCCAGTCCCGGCCGGTTGAGCGTGAGCCAAAATTTGCTGAATGAATTTCTGTACGCGCCCGGTAATCCCTGGGAGGCTACGTTCATCGTGCGAATCCTGGACTTGGGCGAACTCCGCGAGGAAGGGCTTTTGCTGACTTCGAAAAAGCCTCTGATTGTTTCCAGTAAGGCCCGCAATAAGAACGATCGACACTTGTTCGGCGAATACTTCCGCCATGGGGTCATGCATATAGTGAACGGCTATGACCACCTGCTGTTTATCACAGCATTGGTGCTCGCCACGGTGACTCTTTATGATTTAATTAAAATCATCACTGTTTTTACGCTGGCCCATACCATCACGCTGACCCTGTCGGTGCTTGACGTCGTCCGGCTTTCTTCGAACCTGGTCGAACCGATGATCGCGGGCAGCATCGTGTTCGTGGCGGTCGCCAATATCCTCTGGCCGCAACAAAGCCGCGGCTGGATTCGCCTGTCCACGGCGTTTTTCTTCGGTTTGTTTCACGGTCTCGGATTTGCCGGCGGATTGCTGGACGCGATGGGGGACATGGCAGGCGCCACGATCGGCGTCGCGATCGCAGCGTTCAGCCTCGGCGTGGAAGCGGGTCATCAGATCGTCGTACTGCCGGTATTCGCTGGATTGAAATTGGCGCGTTCCATGAGAAGCGACGAACCCAGCCGGAATCAGTTGTCCGTGTCCTTGATGCGTATCGGCTCCATGCTGATTTCCGTAGCCGGTGCGTTTTATTTGGCCGCGGCGTTGAACTTATGGGACAGAGCGAAATGAGAGGTCAGCTCGTTGCCGTGATGGAGATTCCGGACTAGGGCGGTTCGGGCGTTCCGACCCCGCGCGGAGACACCAGAAATCCGGTAAACGCCCAACATTCAAGATACCCACGCGCGTGCATTTCGGAAAAATCGCATCCAGGGGCTGAAATCCTCCGCTCCCGGATTTCCCCAGGTATTCTGGAACGTTTTGAAGCACCGCTCGGGATGCGGCATCAGGACCGTAAAGCGGCCGTCCATAGTGGTCAAACCCGTGATGCCATGCGGCGAACCGTTTGGATTAAACGGATAGGCTTCGGTCCGCCGGCCGTAATTGTCCGTGTAACATAAGGCGACCAATGAATTCGCCCAGGCTTGGTCCGGATCTTCCCTGAATTCCGCGCGGCCTTCTCCGTGCGCAACGCATACCGGGATTTTCGATCCTTCCATACCCCGAAAAAAAATCGACGGCGAGTTCTGAACCTCGACCAGGACCACTCGCGCCTCAAACTGCTCGGAGCGGTTCCGAACGAAATTCGGCCAAAGTTCCGAGCCCGGCATGATTTCGGTCAGCCCGCTAAACATCTGGCAACCATTACACACTCCGAGACCGAAGGTCTCCTTCCGCGAAAAAAATTCGCTGAACTGATCGCGCAGCGCTGGATTCAGCAGGATCGATTTGGACCAGCCCCGGCCCGCGCCAAGCACATCGCCATAGGAAAATCCACCGCAGGCCACGACTCCGACAAATTCCCGCAAGCCGATCCGGCCCGTCGCGAGATCGTTCATATGGACATCGACACTCGTAAATCCCGCCGCATCGAATGCGGCAGCCATTTCCACGTGGCCATTCACACCCTGCTCCCGCAATATCGCTATGGCCGGCTTGCGTGCATTCAGGTAAGGGAAACCGGAGGGATTCCCGGCTAAAAACGTAAAATCAGAATGCAGTCCGGGGTCGAGGTCATCGCCGATTGCAGCGAATTCCTGCGCCGCGCATTCGGGATGGTCACGTAACGATTGCATCGCAAAGCTGATTCTCGACCATTCCTGCTGCAGTTCCGCCCTGGAAGCCTGGAACAGAGATTGCCCCCGCTGTTCGAAACGGATCACCGGATGGTTGTCCGGGCCGCCGATCAGATGCCGGCATTTGCCGAGTCCGGCTGCCTCGAGAAGCTCTAAAACCACCGGAGTATCGTCGCATCGCACCTGCACCATCGCGCCGAGTTCCTCGGCAAACAGCGCCGCGACAGGATCCGGCCCGAGATCGCCGAGTTCGATCCGCAGGCCGCAGCGCGCGGCGAATGCCATCTCGCACAAGGTCACAAAAAGGCCGCCGTCGGAGCGGTCATGATAAGCCAGCAATTTCCGCTGCCGGTTCAGGGACTGAATGCAATCGAAAAAGGATTTGAATAGCGCGCTATCGTCGAGATCCGGAGGTTCCGATCCGATCTGTGAATACACCTGCGCCAGCGCGGATCCGCCGAGCCGGTTCCTGCCGCAACCCAGATCAATCAGAATCAGATCGGTGCTGCCCCGGTTCAGCGCCAATTGCGCAGTCAAGGTCCGCCGGATGTTCTGAACCCTTGCAAACGCGGAAACGATCAATGAAACCGGCGCGCTCACAACACGCTTTAGGTCACCCTCGCGCCAGACGGTCTGCATCGAGAGCGAATCCTTCCCGACCGGAATCGCGACTCCGAGAGCGGGACATAATTCCATCGCGACGGCCCGGACCGTCTCGTATAACGCGGCGTCCTGGCCTTCCGAGTCCGCGGCTGCCATCCAGTTGGCGGAAAGTTTGACCTCAGCGAGCGATCCGATATTGGCGGCGGCCAGGTTGGTGATCGACTCGCCGACGGCCATTCGCCCGGACGCCGGAGCATCGATCACCGCGAGAGGCGTTCTTTCGCCGATCGCCATCGCTTCACCGCAATGGCTATGAAAGCCGGCGGCCGTAACCGCGACATCCGCGACCGGAATCTGCCAGGGTCCGACCATCTGGTCCCGCGCGACCAGGCCGGTAATCGAACGGTCGCCGATCGTGATCAGAAAATTCTTGCTGCCGACCGTGGGCAGTTGCAATACCCTGCGCGCCGCTTCCCGGAGATCAATGCCCTTCAAGTCGAGGGTTTCGGTGTTGCGATTCAAGCTCTTTGCGATCCGGTGCATTTTCGGAGGCTTGCCGAACAACAACGACATCGGGATATCGATGACCTTGCAATCGTTCGCGGCATCGTACAATTCCAACCGCGGCGCCTCGGTCGCCCGGCCGATCACCGCGAACGGGCAATGTTCGCGAGTACAGATCGACGTAAACCGCGGCAGCGCGCGCGGATCCAGCGCAAGCACGTAGCGTTCCTGGGCCTCGTTGCACCAGACCTGCAGAGGCGACATCGAGAGGTCGGCATTCGGAATCGCGGCCAGTTCGATCCAGCCGCCGCGCCCACTGTCGTGCAATATTTCGGGAACCGCATTCGACAGGCCGCCGGCTCCGACATCATGAAGCGACAGAATCGGGTTATCCTGCATGGCCGAGCAATCATTGATCACTTCCTGACAACGGCGCTGCATCTCCGGGTTTTCGCGCTGCACCGACGCGAAATCCAGCGCTTCCGAACCGGTTCCGGTTGCCTGCGAGGAAGCCGCACCCCCACCGAGCCCGATCAGCATCGCGGGCCCGCCGAGCACGATGATCAGGGCGCCGTCCCGAATAATGCGCTTCTCGATATTCGCGGCGCGGATAGTACCCATGCCTCCGGCGATCATGATCGGCTTGTGATACCCGATCCGGTGATTGGAACCCGCGCCGACTGGGGCAAATTCAAAGGTCCTGAAATATCCGACAAGATTCGGCCGGCCGAACTCGTTATTGAAGGCCGCCGCGCCGATCGGCCCGTGCAGCATGATATCCAGTGCCGATGCAATCCGCTCCGGCTTGCCAAAGTCGCTTTCCCAGGGCTGAATCATTCCCGGGATTCGCAGATCGGAAACCGTAAAACCGGTCAATCCGGCTTTGGGTTTGGAACCGCGGCCGGTTGCGCCCTCGTCACGGATCTCGCCGCCGGCCCCGGTCGCGGCGCCCGGAAATGGTGAGATCGCGGTCGGATGATTGTGGGTCTCGACCTTCATCAGAATATGCGCCGCCTCGTTCCGGTAGCGGTACTCGCCGGTCGCGGGTTCGCGATAAAAGATTTCGGCTTCCCGGCCTTCGATCACCGCCGCGTTGTCATGATAAGCGGAAAGAATCCCGCCCGGGCTCGATTCCGACGTGAAGCGGATCATGTCAAACAGGCTGGATGGCCGGGATTCGCCGTCAACGGTCCAGCTTGCATTGAATATCTTGTGCCGGCAATGCTCCGAATTGGCTTGGGCGAACATCATCAATTCGACATCGAAAGGATCCCGGCCGAGAGCCTGAAAACTTTGCAGGAGATAGTCTAGTTCATCTTTTGACAAAGCCAGCCCGAGCCGTTCGTTCGCCTCGGCCAGCGCGCCGGCCTGCAATTCGATCCGTTCCAAACGTCCGGGATTCGAGGCGGTGAAAATTCCGGCTTCCGCGGAACCCTGGATCGCGACCTGGGTCATCCGGTCGTGCAAACGCGGCATGATACTGGCCTTGCAAGATTCCGGAAGCGGTTCGCCGTCGTCGCTCGAAAACAAATAAACGCATCCGCGCTCGATCCGGGTAATCGACTCGAGCCCGCATCGCCGGGCGATTTCGGTCGCTTTGCTGGACCACGGCGAAACGGTCCCCAACCTCGGTACGAAAACCAGGGTGTCGTGTATAGCCGAGCCATCCGCGTCCCAGGTTTCACCGTAATCCAGCAGACTGTCGAGGATGGCGGTTTCGGAGGAATCCAATTCGCGTGCGGCATCGATGTAGTGCACATACCGCGCTTGAACGGCGACGATACACGAGTCGAGACCCCGCAGCTCGGAAAGCAGTCTCCCCAATCTGAACGATGAAAGGGCCGACGACCCGAATCTTTTGACGATCATCGAAATTGAATCCGGTTTCGGCTATAGAAATTCGTCCGACTGATTGATTATTTTTCCGCCGTCTGTTCGTTTATTTTATTTTGAATCCGCCGCAGCAGATCCAAGCCGGTACCTTCGGACAATACCTGTCCGTCTTCATTCAGGATCCGCACTTCGGCGGTTTCCGATTTGGCATCGACGAGAACCCGAAAACGCTGTTCTTCATTCGCGCCGGAAGAGCTCCAGAAGGCCAGGCTTGACCAGATACTGTCATCGGCCCGGTTCCGCTTATCTTCGAATATGATGTAGTAAAGTCCGTCCGAACGGTTCAGGTCTTCCACCTCGATCTCGAGCCTGCTCAAGGCCCGGCCAACCATTCTCCAGGCGATCGGAAATTTTTCCTTGATGCTGATATAGGCATCGTCGGGCGAGCGCTCGACATCGGGACCCGCTTGCGGTTCAGTCTTGCTTTCCGGAACCTCATCCCGGACCCTGGGCTGTTTTGCCTGTTCTCCGGGAGCCGCTTCGGACGCCGGCGGTTCGCCTCCAGTCAATGGCCGGATCGGGGATTTCTCAATGGTTGATGTACTCAGTTCCGGCGGGACTTCAAGCGGTGGGATCTCGCTGCTGTATTTATATTCCTTCTCGCGGTCCGGAAGAACACTTTCAAAGGAACCGCATCCGTGAATCAATCCAATAACAATCGGGAATAAAAGCAGGCGCGTTTGGACTCTCATATTTCCTGGACGGGATTGATCAATCTGACGAACCCGCCGCTGTGACTTGAGCCTGCCGCATGGCCTCGCGCACGAGATCGTGGAAGTCTTCGCGCAGCCAGGTCAATGGCAGCCGAATCCCGCGATCGATCAATCCCATTGCATGAACCGCCCATTTTGCCGGGATCGGATTAGATTCGACGAACAGTTGTTTATGCAGACCGGCGAGATGCTCGTCAATTTCGGCCGCGGTTTGCCGGTCACCCGCGATCGCCGCCGCGCACATCCGATGCATTAAAGCGGGCGCGACATTCGCGGTCACCGAGATCACACCGATACCGCCCTCCAGACAGAATTCGCAGGCGGTCGCGTCGTCCCCCGAATACAGAGGGAAATCCGTTCCGCATAACTCCCGGATGCGGCGCAAGCGATTAAGATCACCCGTGGCTTCCTTGATTCCGGCAATATTCTTGATCCCGGCCAGCCGCGATACGGTTTCAGGCAACAAGTCACAGGCCGTGCGTCCCGGAACGTTATAGAGTATCTGCGGGATATCGACCGCTTCCGCAACCGCCTTGTAATGCAAATACAAGCCTTCCTGGGTCGGCTTGTTATAGTAGGGGGTCACCAGTAGACAGGCGTCGGCACCCGATTCTTTGGCGCAACGCGTGAGCGTGGTCGCTTCCCGGGTCGAATTCGCCCCGGTGCCCGCGATAACTGGCACACGGCCGGCTACCTTTTCGACCATCCGGCGAATCACCGCGCAATGTTCGTCCTCATCAAGAGTCGCCGATTCACCGGTGGTTCCGACTGCAACCAGACCGTCCGTTCCCTGTTCGATGTGAAATTCAATCAACCGGTCCAGACCGGCCTCGTCCAGCGAGCCGTCTGGGTGCATCGGCGTCACCAACGCCACGATACTGCCCTGAATCATTGATAATGCCCCACTTGAAATAAATCGGAGATAGTAACGTGAAGACGGTTACCCTGACAAGCAATGAGCGTTGACCTGCGCGGATCGAAAAACGGATCTTCACCGGCCGTCAGGCCGAACTAGAAATTCTCCTCACCGACTTCCACGCGGATTTATCTATTGGCCGATTTTTCAAGATCGTCATTCTGGCAGGCAAATAGTCGGAAATCAGGCTCCATGGATGGCTTCGAATTTGCCGTCACTGGGCGGTGGATACCCGCTTCCCGGCGAGTATGACGAACGTGCGGGCTAATCCAAGTACGCAGAATAAATACCACATCGGTAAATCAGGTAAATGTTCGATCTCATGGAAAAATGCAGAATTACGCGATCTCCGACAGTTCCCGATTCGCGAGTGTGGGCGGCTGCGGCGCTTCGCGCTCATGGCCATCAAGCAAGCAGCTCACGTTGACGTCGCCGATCACGTTGACCATGGTCCGGCACCGGTCGAGGAACCAATCAACCGTGAGCAGGATGGGAATATACTCGATCGGTAGATCAACTGCCGTGAAGATCAGCGTCAGCGTGACGATCCCCGCTTCCGGGATACCGGTTGCGCCGATGGATGCGATGATCGCGGTGACGACGACGATGATTTGCTGGGTCATGGATAGTTCGTGGCCGGGAATCGCCTGTGCGATGAACAGCGCCGCCATCGCCTGATACAACGCGGTGCCGTCGTTGTTGAAATTGGCGCCGATCAGTGCACCCATACTGGCCGAACGGTCGCGCACGCCCACCTTCTCACGAAGACAGGCGTAGGTAACCGGCATGGTAATTGTCGAACTGGCGGTCGAGAAAGCCATGACCAGCGCGTCGCGCATCCCGCGAAGCGCGGCGAACGGTTTGACCCACGAGCCGAAGCGGATGCGCAGCAAATAATAGGTCAGCTGCAATGACAGCGCGACCAGAACGGAAATAAGGAACATTCCAAGGCCCAGGAACGCGCCGAATCCTTCGCGACCGACGATGCTGGCCACCACTCCGAACACGGCGAGCGGTATCAGTTCGATAATCCAGTGCAACACTTTGATCAACGCGAGAAAGCCGGCTTCGATCAGATCGCTGACCACCCCCATTTTGGCAGCGTCCAGCGCCCGCAGATTGCGCAGAGCCAGCCCGAAGGCCACGGCAATGATGATCACCGAAGTGACCCGGTTCTCGACGAATGGCTCGACAAGGCTGCCCGGAATATTTTCGAGAATCTGGTCAATCACGGCTTTGGTTTCGCGTTCGGGCTGTTTTACCAGGGGTTCCGGCAGCGTCGTCCAGTGGCCTGGCTGGATAATGTTGGCAACGGTCAGTCCGATGAGAATGGCCACGGTCGTATTGAGCAGCAGCAGTTTAAGGAGACGCCAACCGCTCCCGTGAGGGAATTGGGCGCTCATCAGCGCGTGCAGCACCGCGAACAAGACCAAGGGTGTGGCCAGTCCTGTCAGCATTCGAAGAACCAATCGGCTGGGAACGATCAACGGCTCTGCGCGGTGCCCGAAGGCCAACCCCACGGCCACCCCAAGCACCACTCCGGCCAGAATTCGCAAATACAACGGAATCGCATGCCACCGCGCGTACCAGCCCGCGGACCCACGGTGCTCGCCGAAATTCGGGGTCGCCCCGGGCGTATCGGTCGACCCGCGGTCCGGCGCCCCCGCGGTTGGTTCGGTTATTTGGGGTTTGGTTGGCATGGTGTTGTACAGTTGAGTAGCGCCGTCACAGTCTAACAGGCCTCGGCACTGCCGGGCCAACCGGCCTGATTACGATGCTGTTACTTAGAGGCGGCCGGAGCGGCGATACGTTTTTGGTGCAAGGTTATTTTTTCGCCGTACCGTGCTTTTACGATGTTCTGTCGCCGTCGCGAAGTGGGATTGATCCGGCGTTCAACGGCAGAGTCTATGGCCGGCCCACTTCTTTCTGACTGATCGTTATGGGCTCCCTGGTCATTCCCCCTACAGAAATCAAAAGGGAACGTTCTAGTTTTGGACAACGGGGACATTACCGCTTTGGGCTGACACAATCGCAATCAGAATTGACAATTCGCGGGTTTTTGAGTACTTTTCGGCTTAACAAAAAGGCCGTAGAAGATTCGTACACGTAATTGTATTTGAATTAGTACCGTAGTTGCATCGGCGGCCACGCCGATGATTTCGCAAGGGACATTAACAAGGCACGGTACCCAATGAGCAGTTACCCGAAAGTGTTGTGGGGATCCATCGGATTATGGATCTGGGCCGCGAATGCGGTCGCAGGTCCGTGTGCGCCGTGGGTAACCCTGGTGGTTTCCGTACAGGGTATCGTCGAGGTCAAACGCGTGAAGGAAAGCGCATGGTCGCGCGTCAAGGTCCAGGATCAGTTTTGCGCGGGGGACAGCATCCGCGCCGATATCCACAGCCGCGCTGGCCTTTTGCTTCGAAACGAAACGCTGTTGCGTCTGGACCAGGGAACGACCTTGATTTTGCCGGACTTCGTCGAAGAGGACTCGGCCTGGCTGACCCTGTTGCGCGGCGCCCTTCACTTCATCAGTAACGTTCCGTACCGGCTCAAGGTCAAGACCCCATTCGTGAATGCGGCGGTCGAGGGAACTGAATTTGCGGTTCGTGTCTCGGACACCGACGCCAAGGTTTGGGTGGTCGAAGGTCAGGTGCTGGTCGAAAATCCGCAGGGCAGCATCCGGCTGGGGCCTGGAAAAGCGGCAGTCGCCGAGGCCGGCAAGGCCCCGGCTCCCTATTTGAAGATCACGCCGCGCGATGCGGTGCAATGGGCGCTCTACTATCCGCCGATCATTGATTACCGGCCCGCGGTCTTGCTTGATGCACGGCGGCAGCGAGCGGCCGCGTTATATCGCGGCGGTCAGATTCCCGCCGCGATCGAAACTTTAAACTCCATTCCGGAAAGCGCGCGGGATAGCCAATTTTTTACCCAGCGCGCGGCGATCGTGTTAACGGTTGGCCAGGTCGAATCCGCGCTCGGCGACATCGATCAAGCGCGTGCACTGTCGCCCGAAAGCGGCGCCCCGGTCGCGTTGCAATCCATCATTGAGTTAACCCGGAACGATAAGGAGAAAGCTTTTTCCCTCGCGGAGAGCGCAGTGAAGCTGGAACCTCAATCGCCGACACCTTTCGTCGCATTATCGTATTCGCGCCAGGCCGCATTCAACATCGAAGGAGCCAAAGAAAGTATCCAAAAAGCGCTGGAACTCGCACCGGACGATGCACTGGCCTGGGCCAGGTTAGCCGAATTGGAGCTGTCGATGTGAGCACTCGATGAAGCGCTCGAAGCGGCTCAAAAAGCCGACGTGCTGGATCCGCAAATATCCCATACTCAGATGGTGCTCGGATTTGCGCGGTTGCTGCAGATCGACATCGACGAAGCCAAGAATTCGTTCGGCAAAGCGATTGATCTCGATCCCTCAGCGCCATTGCCGAGATTGGGCATGGGACTCGCCAAGATCCGCCAGGGTGAAGTCGAAGAGGGCACCAAAGACATCGAAGTCGCCGCGGTGCTGGACCCCGCAAACTCCCTGATCCGAAGCTACCTCGGTAAAGCTTATTACGAAGAAAAACGCGGCCATGTCGCAAGCCGCGAATTCGAGAGGGCAAAGAAACTCGATCCGAACGATCCCACGCCGTGGTTCTATGACGCGATCCATAAACAAACCACGAACCGGCCGGTGGAAGCGTTACATGATATGCAAAAGGCGATCAAGTTGAATGACAACCGGGCGGTATATCGGTCGAGTTTGCTGTTGGATGATGACCTGGCGGCGAGGAGTGCGAGCCTAGGTCGAATTTACAATGATCTTGGGTTTCAACAGCGCGGTTTGGTCGAAGGATGGAGATCCGTAAATACCGATCCAGGTAACTATTCGGCACATCGACTGCTGGCGGACAATTACGCCGCTTTGCCACGCCATGAAATCGCGCGTGTCAGCGAACTGCTCCAGTCACAATTATTCCAGCCGATTAACACCACGCCCGTACAGCCTAACCTAGCGGAAAGCAACCTGTTTCTTCTGGAAGACAGCGGACCGTCAGCCTCCTCGTATAACGAATTCAACCCGCTGTTTGTTCAAAACCGCCTTGCGCTGCAAGCATCCGGTGTTTTCGGGACGAACGATACGCTCGGTGACGAAGTCACGCAGTCCGGTATCTGGAACAAGTTCTCCTACAGCCTTGGGCAGCTACATTTTGAAACAGACGGGTTTCGAGAAAATAACGACTTGGACGTAAATATATACGACGCATACCTGCAAGGAAACATCTCGCCGGAGTTGAACATCCAAGCAGAGTATCGCCATCGCGATCTTGAGGCCGGCAATCTGGAATCTTTTTTTTCACCCACCGAAGATAACCTGAACCGCCAACAAAATTTTCGTACCGAGTCGGAATCTGATATGTATCGTTTTGGCCTGCATGTTTCGCCATGGGAGCATTCCGATTTGCTGGCCTCTTTCATTTATGCCGAGAATGACGAAATGCGGACCTTACCCCCGGGCCGTGGAACATTTACCCCAAGCGACGGGTATTTCGCCGAAACGCAGTATCTTTATCGACAGGACGTCGTTGATATCATACTCGGTGGTGGATATTACCGGTTGAACCTAACTGATCAGACCGGGGATTTCGTAACCCAATCCAAAACAGAGCACGGCAATGCTTATCTATATTCGCTGACGCGGTTTCCGTCACCGGTAACCTGGACGCTAGGATTGAGTGGCGACATTTTCGACGCCGAGCAATCTTCGAGTCTTAACGGCGACGTATCTACGTCTGCCAACATTAAGCGTCGCCTCAACCCCAAGATTGGCCTGTTGTGGAATATTGTCGGTCGAACCGTATTCAGGGCCGCCTGGCTCGAGTCATTTAAACGCTCCCCCTTTTTTAACCAATCGCTCGAACCCACCCAGGTGGCAGGTTTTAACCAGTTCTTCGACGATCCTACCGGAACGAGGTCAGAACGGTGGGGCGTTGGCCTAGACTTCGGTGTTGGGTCTAATTTCACTGGCGGCGCAGAAATTTCCGAACGATATTTGACCTTCCCATTACAACGTGGAAATGCCGACAACCGCTGGCAAGAAGTAAATTATCGAGCTTATCTGCAATATACACCACACCCGCGCTGGGCCGCCAAAATCGAATACTCAAGAGAGAACTTTGATAATTGTGGATCCGGAGGAGGACCGTTGGACACCGAAACTCAGACTCTTCCGGTTCGAGTTTCATATTTCGACCCCTCGGGACTTTTTATAAAACTTCAGGCGACGTATTTTAAATAAGAGGTTGCGTTGAACACAGGAGATGAGAGTGACGACGCGACGTTTCTGGATCTGAGCGTGGGTTATCGTCTGCCAAAACGTTTCGGCATATTTGAGGTTCGATTGCAGAACCTGCTAAATCAAAATTATCGCTATCAGGGTCTGCAAGGTAGAAGGCCACCGGAGCGAACGGGCGTTCCTTCGTTCTTGCCATATCCGCCCGAATTTGCGGCCTCGGCCCGCCTGACCCTTTCTTTTTAAACAGGCCAAGATGCCTTTAGAATTCACCGTAACTGATAGAAAGGATAAATACGATGTCTGAATCTGCCGCTAATATTTCTATAAACCGCAACGTCGCTTTCTGGTCCGTCGTTGCCGGTCTCGTTGTACTCGGGTTTGGAATTTACTATTTCCTGTTCGTCAAGATACCCAAACCATCTCCAGACGATATTGTAATGGCTAAACTGAATCCCCAACCCGTGAATGTACCGAGGGAATTCCAAGAAACATTGGCAACCTTGCACGTTACCGGACTTGCATTGGTGGACGAGGATCAGGTGCTACAGGTTATCACGCCAACTGGCGCACCTATAGATTTGTGTGATTCAGAACCCGAAAAACGGAAGTACGGCGATCCTGCATGCAAATTAACAACAAAATCACGAACCCTGGTATCCCAAATAAGTAATGCTTCCGACAGTTGCGGTTACTGTACATCGAGTAGTGGTGCCACCAAGCGTTGTCACATCGCCTCTCAACGATACCCTTGCAGAATGCGTTATGACGGGCATCTGTGTGTTGATAGCTGTCAGTAATGGTCGATGGCCGCTGCCATTGTTGTATAACGCGAACGATAAAGTCTGGCCTTTCCTGGCGCAGTTTAAAAAGCCATTAACAGGCGCCTACGGCCAGCGTTAGCCCGGGTGCAATGCAATTGGACCCGGGGAGTTTCGGCGATTCTTTCAGTAGAAAGTCGATTTGGGGTTATTGATCTGATCCTTCATGCGGTAACTTTTACCTTCGATGAACAGGGCCGGGAATGCGCTTGCGGATACCCTCCAGGATGAACTGCGCCAGCGCCGCATAGTTTTCGTCGAAGTGATGGCTACCGGGACGCTCGATGATCTCCGCATTGCGCATCGCGTCGACTTTACACAAAGTCCCGGCCGGTTCTTCGTCGCCGTAGAAGCATTGGATTTTGGCGGGATCGATGTTACGTACTTCCGGACCGGTCGGTAGTGCCTCGGAACTGGCTTCGGCACCCAACCAGCCAAAGATCTGGATCTCAAAATCGGCCGCCTGGGCCGGAGCGAGTAAGGACAGCAGAATGACGGCGTCCTGTAATTCGTGGGGAAGGCGATTATACGCAAACGGCAGGACGTCCGCCCCGAACGAGTAACCAATTAAAACAATGTAACCGACTTTCCAAGCATTCCGGTAGTACCGAATGATCCGACCGAGATCCCGGGCGGTCTCCGCAGGATCGCGCTTAGACCAGAAGTAACGCAGGGCATCGACCCCGACCACGGCTACGCCCTTGGTTTTGAGAAGATCGCCCAGATTCTTGTCGATATCCCGCCAACCCCCATCGCCCGAGTAAATAATCGCCAGCGTATTATTGATCGAGCTTGCTGACACTTCCACGAGAGGCAGGTCCTTGATCGAGGCGCCGACGGGGGATACGAAATTCAATTGGCGCCCTATGATCCTCACATAAAGATCGGCAAGCGCTGCGGGTGGACCAGGCTCAGGCAGCCGGGTTTCGTTCGCGTGAGCTGATGTCCTGGCGAAAGCGAGCACTTCGGGAAGCAGCGCCCCGGTCCCCGCGACGCGCCACCAGCCGTGGAGGGAATAACTAGGCAAAAGTTTCTGCCGATGGCCAGCGACCGGCCCGCTGCTTAGGCCGCAGAGTTTGCGATCGAGCCGTACAGCGGGGGTAAAGTCCACACTCACTCCCCCCGCGAAGGACAGAGGCGGCGCCTGTGCGAGGGCCGCATATACCAGGGCACCACCGGTCTCCCGACCCACTAAAACCGGCTCAAGGTAGCGCTCAAGTTTAAACTCATGTTGGATGCGGCTAACCCATTCCAGCGGCCCGGGCAAATCGCTGCATTCCTTGTCCGCGCCCGTCTCGTCAAGACCTTTGAGCGCCGATTGGGAATCGATGGCCGCAACCAGGAAGGCGGAATCAATGAGGGCTCGAACAGCGTTGCGGTCTGCGGCGTCGAGCCCCCTGTCCCCAGAAAATAAGAACACAAAACCTTTGGCGGTTCCGCGCGGTGCATGGATCTCGACCATTCCGAATTCTGAGGTATCGATGGTCGCCGGCGCTGGCGACGCGGCCATCGCTTGTTTGAGCATCATGTACAACAACCCATAGAGTATCCACGTGCGGTTAAGCATCATTTTCTAAACAAGCCCGGCATGCCTCCTCCGATCAGCGCCGCGATGTCTTTAACAACCACAAGGGGATTGATCCCCCCGGTTGTGGCAAGATATCGGGGTTCCCAGACCGGATCGAACTTGCTCTTGAATTCCCGGAGGCCCTGAAAGTTGTAAAAGCGCTCGCCGCGGTTGTAGATCAGGTGCCCATAGCGGTGCCAAAGCGGCGCCAGGGGATGCGTCTCGAGCCCCGAGAGCGGTGCCATGCCCAGAATAAAGCGGCGGTAGGCTTGGGACTTGAAATGCAAAATAAGCTTGATTAACAAAAACATCATGGTCGAATCGGGCGCCTCGGGCAGGTACCGCATGAGATCGACCGACGCTTCGGCCCGTGTATCCGTCGTCATCACAGTCGCGAAGGCCACCAGGTTGTGGCCGTGTCGAGCCACTGCCACATCGAATCGCTTCAAATAATGCGGCTCGAAGGAGCCGAGCGAAAAGCGCTTCTCCCGCGTTGCCTTGAGGGCCAGCCACCGATCCGATATAGCCTCGAGCGCGTCCAGCCAGGTCGATACCGCGTCACGATTTAGAATCTCGAAACTCAAGCCCTCGCGTTCGGCATGATTGACTTTATAGCGCAAGCCTTTGCGTTTCGCGCCTTGCAGAGAAAATCCATCGAGCGGCACCACTGCCTCCTCGCCCAGCTTCATGGGCGTCAGGCCCATATCCAAATACAAGGGGAGGGTCTCCGAACGGGTTTGATAGAAGGCGATCCTGCCGCTTTCCCGGTCCGCCATTTCGCGAAATCGCCAGGCGAGCTCGGCGGCGGAGGAGGAGGGACCTATCGGGTCACCCAAGGCGACCCAACTGGAACCGTTGATGCCATACATCAGGACCGCGTCACCTCCCTCGGAGAACAGCATCTGTTTGTCGCCCATGAGTGCAAGATTGCCGTCCACGTCATCTTGTGCGCGCACAATGATCTCCGCCCGATCGAGGTCGTCGGCGAACGGCAAGTCGTGCCGTTTGCTCGGCGGGTGAAGCAATCGATTAATCCCCAGAAAAAAGAGGCCGATGGTAACGCCGAGTCCCGCCCGCAGCGAACGCGAAGCCTCGGCATCGTACTCGAATTGCCACCAGAGCATGTGCGCATATTCAACATGCTTGTAGGAGAAAAGAAAAATCCAGTACATCCCGGCCACCGCGCCGAATATGGATACGATCCAGCCGAGCGTGAATGGCGAATCCATCAGTGCCGTTCTGCGGTAGAACTCCCTGCGGCAAAAGAAAAACACGGTGGCCGTCACGAGTAAGATGAAGGCCTCCTCATAGTCGATTCCCTTGGCCAAGGCGAAAACACTGCCGGCGACACACAGCGCGAGCGTAATCGCATAGGCGCCGTTGAGTTTTCGGTAGAGGCCGCGGGCCACGACGAGTAGCCCAAGGCCAACCACGGAAGCTAAAACGGTAGAAGCTTCGACGATGGGAAGCGGAATAAGGACCTTGGTGATATGGAGCCGTGCCGCTAGCGCAGGCGTTGCCGTCGATACGAGCAGCACGATTCCATTCAGGAAGCTCAGCCCCGCCATCACCGTGGGTACGAGCTTGGCGCTCCACGACTGGATTTGCCTGACGGCTCCGACGACCGGGGGCAGCCGTTCCATGATCTCTCGACTCACCAGTATCACGATCGCCAGGAGGAGCGGTAGTAGATGATAGATACCACGATAGGCGATGAGCGCAGCGGTCAGCGTCTCCGCAGACACTGCATTGCGCAGTGCAAAGAGCATCACGCCTTCGAACACGCCAAGCCCGCCGGGCACATGACTGGTGACGCCAATAATCAGCGCCAATGCGTAGACCACCAGGAAGGCCAGGAATGGTACGGCAGGCTCGCTCAACAGGACATACAGACAAGACCCGGCGCAGACGATGTCGAGGACCGAGACGAATAGTTGAAACAGCGTGGTGGGTCCGCTCGGCAGTTTCAAACGCCATGGACCGATCTCGAGGGGCTTAACCCGTATGTAGGTTAACATGAGCAGACCAACGATCAGCAACAGGCCGAGTACACCGATCCCACGCAGCATCCCGCCAGTGATATTGAAAATGCCGGCAATGAGATCGGGATGGACGACGAGCGCGGCCGCCCCGACCAGATGAATGCCGATGCCAAGAGCAAGGATCGAAAAGATCGATACCCGTGCGATATCGGCCCCATCGAGTCCGGCAGAGAGATAGATCCGGTAGCGGACGGAGCCGCCTGAAAGCAGGCTTAGTCCTGAATGGCACTTACTTAAGCTTTTTAGGGTGTCCGTGGATACGAATATATTTGCGGGCTTGGGGCCTTGGTGTCATTTAATCTGGGATAGGGTGTTGGTCGAGTTTTTACCGCTCGTGGTTCGATCCTGCCAGATCGGTTTCCGACACGTTGTTCGGCAATCCATACACAGATAAATGGGCTTAAGTAAGTGCCATTCCGGTCTGACCTGTTTCGTCATCAACTTCACTGCGCTTGCCTTCGCAATCGTTGCACTGGCCTGATTGATTTCCTCGGGGCGGATTCAGGCGCTGGCCACTGCCGG
>JBGTCG010000037.1:0-33250 GCA_041748915.1 Methylococcales bacterium | reverse complement strand
CCGCTCCCACAAATGGCTGGACGGCGTTTCGGATGTAATTTTGGATCCCCTCTGGCGCTAGCGCACGACGGGTATCCAAAATTACCTACGCCTACCGGGGACTACCAGCCCTCGCGTTCGCTCTCCATGGCTGGCAGCGGTGGACGCATGGATTAAAGTAGGCGGTGCTGTGGATGAGGCACAGTATCAAGTTGAATGAACAGGAAGAACGGAAATAATAAGTTAACTGATCTCGATATCGCAACCCTCTCGGGACATCTCTGGGAAGCGGCCAATATCCTGCGCGGCCCTGTCGATGCAGCTGATTTCAAGACATACATCTTTCCGCTTCTGTTCTTCAAGCGAATATCCGATGTCTACGACGAAGAGTTTACTGTCGCCCTGGAAGTGTCCGACGGCGACGTGGAGTTCGCGCAATTCCCCGAGAACCATCGTTTCCAGGAGCCGGAGGACTGCCATTGGAGGGATGTCCGTGCCAACGGCGCCAATATCGGCCATGCGCTCCAGAAGGCCATGCGCTCCATCGAGCAGTCCAACCCGGATACCCTCCACGGAATCTTCGGTGACGCCCAGTGGACGAATAAAGACCGCCTTTCCGATGCGCTGCTCAAGGACCTGATCGAGCACTTTTCATCGTTCAACCTGGGCAACGAGCATTGCAAAGCGGACACCCTCGGCCAGGCCTACGAATATCTGATCAAGAAATTTGCCGACCTCACCAATAAGAAGGCCGGTGAGTTCTACACTCCGCGCTCCGTGGTCTGGCTGATGGTCCGCATTCTTGCGCCGAAAGCCGGAGAGACCAATTACGACCTTGCCTGCGGAACCGGCGGCATGCTACTTGAGGCACTGCACCATGTCAAAAAGCATGGCGGTGACGAGAACCTGATGCTGGGCAAGCTCTATGGCCAGGAAAAGAACCTGACCACGTCCTCCATCGCCCGAATGAACCTCTTCCTCCACGGCGCGGAAGATTTCCATATCGAGCGTGGCGACACCCTGCGGCAGCCAGCCTTCTATTCAGGCGACAGCCTCGCGACTTTTGACTGCGTGATCGCGAATCCGCCGTTCTCGCTGGAACAGTGGGGAGATGACGTCTGGATCAATGATCCCTACGGCCGCAACTTTGCCGGACTGCCGCCGGCCAAGTCCGGAGACTTCGCCTGGGTTCAGCACATGATCAAGTCCATGGCTCGTAAAACGGGCCGCATGGCCGTGGTTCTCCCTCATGGCGTGCTGTTCCGTATGTCCAGGGAAGGCGAAATCCGCCGCAAGTTGCTGGAGATGGATATTCTCGAAGCGGTGATCGGTCTTGGACAGAATGTTTTCTACGGCACGGGTCTCGCGCCATGCGTTCTTGTCTTTCGTGACAGCAAGCCCAGGGAACATCGTCAGAAAGTGCTCTTTATCGACGCCTCCAGGGAATTCAAACCGGCCGGACGCAGAATGAACTGTTGCCCGAACACGGGGACAACATTCTTCGCTGGTACCAGGGCTATCACGATGTCGACGGTGTTTGCCGGGTGGTCACTCTGGATGAAATCCGGCAGAACGACTGCAATCTGAATATACCGCGTTATGTGGAGCCGGTGATCGAAGAAGACTCCATGACGATTGAGCAGGCGATCGCCAATCTCGAGGAATCCCTGGAGGCCGCGTACTCAGCCGAGGATCGTCTCAAAATTCTGCTACGAAAAGGAGGCTTGATGACATGAACGACCAAATCAAAAGAATGGAAGCGGCCAGAAAGCCAAAGAAATGTCCTGAATGTGGAAAAGCCCCTCTGGCAAGCATTCTTTATGGCATGCCAATATTTAGTGAGGCGCTCGAACAAAAGTCGAACGAGGGCAGGATCACGTTTGGCGGATGTTGCATCACAGATGACGATCCTGCATGGGAATGCAGACATTGCGGACAGCAGATCTTTCGCAAGCAAGGATGATGATCTCCCAATCGCAGCTCGAGTCCTACCTCTGGGGCGCAGCCACACTGCTGCGCGGCTTTATCGATGCGGGGGACTACAAACAGTTCATTTTCCCGCTGCTGTTCTACAAGCGCTTGTGCGACGTGTACGACGAAGAGCTTGCCCGTGCATTGGAGGAATCCGGCGGCGATCAGGAATACGCCGCGCTTCCGGAGCAACACCGCTTTCAGATCCCGGAAGAGGCTCACTGGAACGCCACCCGCGTCAAGGTCAGGAACGTGGGCAAGGTCATCCAGGACGGCCTGCGCGACATCGAACGCGCCAACCCGGACACCCTTTACGGAGTCTTCGGCGACGCCCAGTGGACCAACAAGGAACGTCTGCCCGACCACATGCTGCGCGAGATGATCGAGCACTTCAGCTCACAGACGCTGTCGCTGGCCAACTGTCCGGAAGATGAACTGGGCGTGGGCTACGAATTCCTGATCAAGAAATTCGCCGACGATTCCGGCCATACCGCTGCGGAGTTCTACACCAACCGCACCGTGGTCCACCTGATGACCGAGATGCTCGAACCCATGCCGGGCGAATCGATCTACGACCCGACTTGCGGTTCGGCGGGCATGCTGCTTTCAGCCGTCACCCATCTGAAGCGCCAGAACAAGGAGTGGCGCAACCTGCGTCTGTTCGGCCAGGAGCGCAATTTACTGACCTCGGCCATCGGTCGGACGAATTTGTTTCTGCACGGCATCGAGGACTTCCGCATTGTCCGGGGCGACACCCTGGCCAATCCCGCGTTTGTCGAAGGCGACCGACTGATGCAGTTCGACGTAGTATTGGCCAATCCGCCGTACTCCATCAAACAGTCGGATCGGTATGCCTGGGCTGCCGATCCCTGGGGAAGAAACATCTATGGCGCTCCGCCCTCAGGGCCGTGCCGACTATGCCTTCTGGCAGCACATCATCAAGAGCATGAAGCCGAAATCAGGCCGTTGCGCCATCCTGTTTCCGCATGGCGTGCTGTTCCGCAATGAAGAGCTGGCGATGCGCGAAAAACTGATCGCTCATGACGGGGTGGAATGCGTGCTCGGCCTTGGTCCAAACCTCTTTTACAACTCGCCCATGGAAGCCTGTGTCGTCATCTGCCGTAGAACCAAGCCCACGGAGCGCAGGAACAAAGTGCTCTTCATCAACGCGGTGAACGAAGTCACGCGCGAGCGGGAGAAAACAAACGTGAGGGCACGCTGGCGGATATACATCGCTCCATCCGTTCCATGCTGCGTCCCTTCATCGTGCTGGATATCCTGCAGAATTTCACACTGTTCGCCACTGACAAGAAGCACCGCCGCATCAAAATTATCTGCCGCTATCAGCAGTATGAGGGCGCCAACCTGATCGTTGCGCGGGTGGTCAAAGGTTTCCCGAAGAAAGGCCTGATCTGGCATTTCCATGGCTCGGGCAAGTCGCTGCGGATGGTCTTCGCGGCGCGGAAGCTGCGCATGCACCGCAACCTGGGCAACCCCACGGTCATGATCGTGGTGGACCGTATCGACCTGGATACCCAGGATCACCGCCACCTTCAACGCCGCCGACATTCCGAACATGATCGGAGCCGCGACCCGGCAGGAGCTGCAAAACCTGCTGGCCGCGGATACCCGCAAGATCATCCTCACCACCATTCACAAGTTCGGTGAGGCGGACGGGTGCCTGAACGAACGCTCGAACATCATCGTGATGGTGGACGAGGCGCACCGCACCCAGGAAGGCGGCCTGGCCGCAAGATGCGCGACGCGCTGCCCAATGCCTTTCTCTTCGGTCTGACCGGCACGCCGATCAACGAGCGGGACCGCAACACCTTCTGGGCTTTTGGCGCGGCCGGGGATGAGCAGGGCTACATGAGCCGCTACTCGTTCCAGGACTCGATCCGGGACAAGGCCACGCTGCCGCTGCATTTCGAGGCGGTGGACGTGAAACTGCGCAGCAACAGGGACGCCATCGACGAAGCCTACTCCCGGATGACCGATGAGCTGAGCGAGGAGGATCGAGACGACCTGGCCAGGCGGGCCGCCAGGATGGCGGTGCTGATCAAGGCTCCGGCACGGGTGAACGCGATCTGCGAGCACATCGTCAAGCATTACCAAGGCAAGGTGGAGCCGAATGGTTTCAAGGCCCAGGTGATCACCTTCGACCGGGAGTGTTGCGTCCTGTACAAAAAGGCCATGGACGAACTGGTCCGCCCGGAAGCCGGCGCGATCGTCATGCACACCCAGGGCGGCAAGTCCGACGAATATGCGGAGTGGAAACTGACCAAAGATGAAGAGGAGAAACTCCTCGACCGGTTCCGGGACCCGAACGATCCGCTCAAGTTTCTGATCGTCACCTCCAAGCTGCTGACCGGCTTCGACGCGCCCATTTTGCAGGTGATGTACCTGGACAAGCCGATGAAGGACCACAACCTGCTGCAGGCCATCTGCCGCACCAACCGTATCTATCCCGGCAAGACCCACGGTTTGATCGTTGACTACCTGGGTATTTTCGACGACGGGGCCACTGCGCTCGATTTCGATGAGAAGGCCGTGCAGAAGGTCATCACCAACCTCGACGAGATCAAGAAGGATCTGCCCGGAGTGATGGCGAGGAGCCTTTCGTTTTTCCCGGGTGTGGATCACACCGTCGGTGGCTACGAGGGGCTGATCGCTGCCCAGGACTGCCTGCCCGATAACGCGGCCCGCGACCAGTTCGCGGCGGAATATTCGGTGCTTTCCCGCCTGTGGGAGGCGCTCTCACCCGGTCCCTGCCTCGGACTTTAGGAGGCCGATTACAAGTGGCTCACCCAGATCTATGAATCGGTGAAGCCGCCGAGCGGCAACGGCAAGCTGCTGTGGCACGCGCTGGGGGCCAAGACCATCGAGCTGGTGCATGAGAACGTGCATCTGGAGACCGTTCGCGACGATTTGGAGACCCTGGTGATGGATGCCGACGTCCTCGAAGGTCTGCTCGACGCCAGGGACAGGGACAAGAAGTCCAGGGAGATCGAGATCAAGCTTAGCGCCCGTCTGCGAAAACACAAGGACAACCCAATGTTTATCGCCCTGGGCGAACGATTGGAAAAACTGAAACAGCGACACGAGCAGGGCCTGCTTCATAGCCTTGATTTCCTGAAAGAGCTGCTGATCCTGGCCAAGGAGGTCGTCCGGGCCGAAAAGCAGGTGGACCCCATTGACGAACAGGCCAAGGCCAAAGCGGCCCTGACCGAACTATTCGCCGAACTGAAGAATGGCAAAACGCCGATGGTGGTCGAGAGAATCGTGACGGACATCGACGAGATTGTGCGGATGGTCCGTTTTCCGGGTTGGCAAAACACCAAAGCCGGAGAACGCGAGGTTCAGAAGGCCCTGCGCAAAGTGATTTACGTAAACTACCAGGTCAAGGACCAGGACCTTTTCGACAAGGCCTATGGGTATATAAGGCAGTATTACTAAACAACTATTACAACAAAAAAGCTGGAGGCGGAGACGCTCCGACTTCCCGAAACTGCCGTTTAGCCCGAAGTTCCATCTGGAAAAATAAGTCAACTGTTTAATATACCGAACAAAAGAGGTTGATTTATTGTTCTGGTACTGGGAACAGTCGGCAGGTTCAAGGCCCGTGCCTGGATTGAAGTCGGTCGGTGTCCTGAACGACAGGGGGGCTTTCCGGGGTCGGAATAAAGCCGGCAACGATGGCGGCAGCGGGTTCCCAATTCGGCAAGTAGGGTCGTGAAGCTAGGCAGATCGGTAACGGGTCCTCGGTAACTCGTGCGGCTTTCTTCTGTCGGGCGGCTTCCGATGGTTTTGCGGGGGCAACCGGGTCCCGGGTTTTTCGCTCGGCCGCAATCTCCTCGTCATCAAACAACAGCGGCGCCAGGGCTTGACGCAAATACCATTCGACCAGATAGGCCAAGAAGCAGATGAAGATGGGCAGGTTCGAACCCGGTTTTCGGTGCGGTGATAGATCGGCCGGATTTGCAGCTCGATTCCCTTGAAGGTCCGAAAAGCGCGTTCCACCTGCGCCAGATTTTTATAACTGCGCACCGTGTCTGCGGCGGACAGGCTCGGTTCGGGCTCGCTGGTGCGAATCACATAGATCCCATCCAGTTCGGTCTCGCGTTGGATCGCTTTGGCACGCCGCTGGTAACGGATTTGTCCGCCAAGGTGCGTTTGCAAACCTTGCGGCCTTCACGCCAGCCTTCCCGGAGCAGGATGGCGGGTCTGGAGTTGCGATTCGGGACGGTTTCGATGTACATGGGAATATTTTGAGGCAGGATTAAGGCCAAAACCATCACTGAATCAAAATATTAGCCTCGATATTGGCCTGTTTTTGGGAGGAACTTCGGCTTAGACTTCATATCGACAGCGCAGGGGCTCAGGGTTCGTCGAGGCAAGCGATGACCCGCGCGGGCTCGATGTCGTTGAGGCAGCGGAAATGGCCAAGCGGGCACTCGCGTTCGAAACACGGCGAGCATGGGAGGCCAAGGCTCAAAACGCGGGCGTTCCGGGTCAGAGGCGGCGTAAAATCCGGATCCGATGAACCGTAGAGCGCGACCAGCTTCTTGCCGAGCGCGGCCGCGACATGCATCAATCCGGAATCGTTGGTGACGACACTGCCGGTCAGCGACAACAATACGATCGCCTCGCTCAGACTGGTCGTTCCGGCGAAATTGCGGCAATGTGCCCGCGTTTGCTGGTTGATGCGCTTGCAGATTTCGAGGTCATTGCCGGATCCGAACAGCCAGACCGACCAGCCTTGGTCGAGCTTTTCGGTGGCGACGATTGCGAAGTAGCGTTCCGGCCAACGCTTCGCGGGGCCGTATTCGGCGCCTGGGCACAGCCCCAGCACCGGTCCGGAAGCTTCCGGCACCGCGAATTTATCTCGGACCAGTTTGACTTCGGCGTCCGTAACCAGCAGGCGGGGTTCCGGGCATTGCGGAGGAAGCGCGGCCTTCCGGTCATACGCGAGCGCGACGAAGCGCTGCACGGTTTGCGTTAAAACCGACCGATCCAGGCGCCTGATGTCGTTCAACAATCCCCACCGCTGTTCACCGAGATAGCCGGTTCTTTGGCGGATGCCGGCGAAAAACGGAATCAACGCCGATTTCAGGGTATTCGGCAACAGGATCGCCCGGGTGTATCTATTGCCGGCGAGTTGCCTGCCGAGACGATAACGTTTGTTGATGCCCGGTTCCCCGCGCTGCAGCGGAATTTCGATCGTCCTCGCGACCTCGGGCATATGTTCCGCCAAAGGCCGGGTCCAGACCGGCGCCAACACGTCGATCATGCAGTCCGGATCGAGTTGTTTCAGCGCTATAATTAGGCTTTGCGCCATGACCATATCGCCGACCCAGTTCGGTCCGACGATTAGGATCCGGGATGGCGAGGGAACGGCTTTCCGCGGCGCTCCGGTGATCATTCCTGTAACCGGCGCAAACCGTCTTGCAGATGTCTGTCGTACACGGTGTGGTCGACCTCGGTAAAATGGCGATACGAATCAATGTAGCGCACGCCTCCGCTCAGGTCCGGCTGCAGACCTGCTTTCAGACGGTTGAAACGCGCCGCGGCTTCGGTTCCACGCGCATTTGCGCGGATATAGGCCGCGATCAGACGGGCCTGGTCATCCATCAGACCCCATACGCCGCTGGCTGGCTGAATCATGCCGACGATGAACAGATTGTCGTACTGCGGATGAAACATATGCAGAAAAAAGCCCGGCTTGCCGGCGGGTCCGTTCAAATGGGACTGCTCGATGAAGGGGTAGGAAATCCGATAGCCGGTCGCATAAATGATCGTATCGATCTCTTCCACGGAGCCATCCGTGAAGCGGATTTTATTGCCGCAAAGCTCTTGAACGTCGGGTTTGGCGGTCACGCGGCCCGCACGGATTTCGTCAAGCACTTCGGCGTTCACGATCGGGTGGGATTCGAACATCCGGTGATTGGGTCTGGGCAAACCGAGTTTGACCGGATCGCCGAGCACCAGGCGGACCATCCATTGGTTCAGGAGCTGCCGCACGCGCAGGGGCGTGCCCAGTTTGATCGAGAATTCACCGAACTGGTCGGATGGAATTCCAAATATATAGCGGGGGATGAAATGATAGCCGCGGCGGACGCTCAGGCAGGTTTTCCGCGCATGACTTCCGAGGTCCGTCGCGATGTCGCAGCCGGAGTTTCCGCCTCCGATCACGAGTACATTCCGGCCGGCAAAAGCTTCGGGAATTTTGTAATCGATCGAATGCAGGGTCTGACCACTGAATTCGCCGCGAAGATGCGGATAATTCGGGTCCCAGGTAACCCCGCTCGCGAGTATCAGGCCCCGGTAACGCTGGACCTCGCCGGACCGCAACCGGACATCCCAGGCGCCGCCCGAACGGCTGGTGCTCTCGACCTCGGTTTCAAAGGTGATGTGCTCCCTGAGGCGGAATCGATCCGCGTAGTCATTCATATACCGGAAAACGGCTTCCTGCCCCGGGTAGTCCGGCAAATCCGGATCCATCGGGAAGCCCCGGAACTGCGACATCGGTTTCGAGGAAATCAGCCGTGTCGATCGATACACCGCGCTGTACGGCCGGCCATAGCCCCACAAACCGCCCACGCCGGAATGGCGCTCGAAGACATCGAAATCCACGCCCTGCTCTTTGAAGTTTTTCGCGACCGCAAGGCCCGATGCCCCGGTTCCAATTACACAATACCGCGAGGCCGCTTTTTCAGATTCCACGAGAGTCCCCTTGGTCAGGATAAATCAAGCGCGCCAACGCGCCGGATTCGAGTCAAACCGCCGGGTTTTGGTATCAAATCCATGGGCGTCGTAGGCCGGGCCGCTCATTCGGGGCTTGACCGGGAAGGCGCCATTCTGGGTTTTTGCACACGGTTCGTCAACCGGTATCCCGATACAAAAGAGCCGCAGGGCTCGAACACCAATTCCGGCGTCAACGCACCGTAAGCGAATGAAAGACCAAAATCGCTCCGATCAGGCTGAAGATTACGCCGATAACCCGGAGCCAAAGCCGCAGGTTTCTGGTCGTAAGCACCCATTGATCGATCCAGGAAGTGCACAAAAGATAAAACGTGTTTTTGATCACCAGCAGCCAGCCCAGCAGCGTAACCGCAACCGGCCACTGCCAGACCCACACGTTGTGCGTGTGAATGATGACGAGCCCCGTGAGCAGTATCAGCAGTGAAAGCGGATAAAAGCGAAAGGTTTTATCCTCCAGCGTCCCGGCCAGCCGAATCCAGTTTTCAGTCTGCAACAGATAGGAAAGTCCGAGGATCAGGATAAACCAGGAAAAAATGGTCTGGGTGAGTTCGTTCATTGAAACACTCCGGCAGTAGTTAACACTGATTAGCTTGGATTGAAATTCACTCCGGTCTATTCGACAATAATCGGCCGAAACTGATTCCAGCCCACGCATTCACCATGGATTCCGCTGACAAGCAAACAACAGACGCCGGCGCAATGACGTCCAGAACGGTCGCCGCGCTCGGCCCACACGGTTTTCACCGCCTTCATTATACCGAGTGGGGCGATCCGGAGAATCCGGAGGTGATCGTCTGTGTCCATGGATTGACCAGAAATTGCAGGGACTTCGATGATCTTGCCGCGGCGCTTGCAAAAACCCACCGCGTGGTTTGTCCGGACATGCCGGGACGCGGAAACAGTGAATGGCTGCAACACAAGGAAGAATACACTACCACGACCTATCTGGCCGATATCGCGGTGCTGATTGGCCGCCTGAATATTGAACAGATCGGCTGGGTCGGAACCTCGATGGGCGGACTGATCGGAATGGTGCTCGCCTCACTGCCGGGAACTCCGATCAAGCGTATGCTGCTGAACGACATCGGCCCGGACATCAGTCCCGTCGCCCAAAACCGTATCGTTCAGTATCTGGGGACGAATCCGGTCTTTCCGGACACGGCCAGCGCCGAACGTTATCTCCGGACCATCCACGCGCCGTTCGGCCCGCTGACCAATGCGCAATGGAAGCGGCTCACGATGAACAGCGTCAGGCCATCGGCCGGCCATGGCTATGTGCTGCACTACGATCCGGGTATCGCCGAGCCGTTCAGGACTTATCGCAATTCCGCAAGTTCGCTCTGGGAGGTGTGGGACAAAATTCGCTGTCCGGTTCAGGTCTTCCGGGGCGCGCAATCCGACCTGCTGGCCGCGGAAACCGCCGCGGCGATGTTGACGCGGGGCCCCGTGTCCCGACTGACCGTATATCCAGGGATCGGCCACGCGCCCTCCCTGATGTCGGAAGATCAGATTGCGACCATTCAGGCCTGGTTTTCCGCAGGCTGAGTGCGGTCAGACCACTATTCGAGTATTTCGCTGGTTGCTGATTTTCGTCATCGCCGCCTGAACCCGCGAACCGCACATTTTAATCACTTTCGAGATATTTTCCGACGCTGCGCCGGTCGAGGCGCATGCGGGGCTGGGAAAGCATCGGACTGACCACGGGGTGGGAATGGGACGCTTAAATCCTCGCAGCAGGACTGCTAGCCCCATGGAGTGGCCAGGTCCGAGGAAAGTAATGAATTAGGCTCCCGTGACCAGATCGAAATTTCCACGGTACCAGGAGTCTCGCTCCAATGGATCGGAAACGCCGACGCCAAAGCCCGGAAAGGTGGCCAGATAGGACAGGTCTTTGGCATCGTCTCTGCCTGAAATCCCGATCCTGAAGTCTGCGCCGTAGCCTGCTTGAAAGCCCATGTACGTCCTTCCGTATCCGTACGGACGTTCAAGCGTCTGTGCGCCGTACGCCGCGGAGGCGCTCAGTGAAAAAAATCACGTTAGCCCAGACAGCGCAGAGCAGGCACTGCTTAATCTTCATGATATTGATTCGTGACCGGAGGTAATTTATCGATATTCCACGGGTTGTCAGGACCAGCCTTGGAATCCGATACACGGCCCCGACGATCGTCCGGGCATTTACCGCGGAATCGAGATTTTGCACTGATGAAGAATCAGCCAACCGCGGTCGATGGGATAGAATTCAAAACCTTTGACCCTTTCGGACCGAAGTCGGCAGCAATAAGGCGCGAATAAGGCACGACAAAACGACCCCTTAGAGCGATTTACAATCCGGGATATCGCATTTCGATCAGAAAGATGTATGGGACAAGGTACCGATTCTATTCGGCGGTGCAAATTACTTTAAAACGGATTCGCCGTTTTATGACCGCTGTTCAGCGCGGCCAGCTTCGCCAGTCCGCGCCGGTCAGCTCCGGAAGGCAGCGGTCCGGCTGGAGATTCGATCCATGCCGCGATGTCCCGCCACAGAATCGGCGCCTGCAAGTCACGAAGCAGCATATGATAGCCGTGTTCGTAGAACGCAACCTGGACCGGTCCGCTCTTGTCCAGCGTCGGCAGGGTTCGTAACGTTTTCAGTATCGGCGCTTTCGGAATGACTTCGTCTTTCTCGCCATAAAGAAACAACGTTGGGCTGTTTAGTTTGGGCGAGTTCCGCAGGGCTTCATCCATCAGATCGACCAATCCGTAAATTGCCTCGACCCGGGTTTCCTTGATTACGAGCGGATCCCGGCCCAGCGCGCGCAGCATTTCAATGTTGTCCGAAGGAATGATTTCCATGCTTTCCCCGGTCAGCTTCATCCACGGCAGAGTGTGCGCCGTGACCCATAGCAATGTGCGCTGGTACCAGGGCATTACTTCGCGGCCCCAAACCGCGGGCGCGGACAGAATCACCCCGTCAACATCAGGAACCAGTTTGCTGTTCATCGCTACGATAACCACGGCGCCGCCCATGCTTTCTCCAAGCAGGTAAAGCGGCACGGAAGGATATTTTTCGCGGACCTGTCTGGAAAACTCGAACAGGTCGTGGGCATATGCGGGGACGCCGGACCAGTAGCCACGGTTGGGCGCGCCGCCGAAACCTCTTTGATCGAAAGCATAGCTGCCGATGCCCAGGGTGCTTAAATATTCGCCGGCCGATGAAAAAAAATTACTGTAATCATTAAAGCCATGCACCGCAATGATCAGTGCCTTGAGTTCACCAGGCTCCGGCATCCAGGTACGCACAGGGAGCCGGACACCATCTTCGGCGATAAAACCCTGTTCAGTCAATTGCGGCGTCGTGATCGGGTTTCCGGGCGGATAGATCGCGGGCATACAGGCGATTACAACAAACAACAGTACCAGTCCAAATCCCGAAACCAGAAACGGAGAGGCGGTACGGGGGCATCCAAATACTTCATTCATCATTGCTTCACACCGATTATCAAACGATTCCAATCAAGCTGCAAAGCATTGAATTTGCGTGGTTATTGAATTTTCAATTTGCAATGCAGGTATATATCCCAAGTCTAGCGTATTGGCGTTGCCTGGCAAACGGTATTCCAGACCACCCGGCGAAATAGTCTTTTTCAATTGCTTCAACAAAGTAGAAGCAAAATCCGCGCCGGGTTCGCGGGATTCTTCACAACGGCCGGATCAAAGATCGACCAAGCAGACTTTGAGTTCGTTCCAAAGCTGCTGAAAAGCGTTTGCAGCGCGGCTGTGCGCCGCAAAATGCAGGACCGGCGCGCGGTGCAGGCCCATTTGTTCGATGTCGCTCGCATAGGGGATCTGAGCCTTCAACAGATACGGAAAGTCCTCGCGCAAATGTTCGACAACTTCCCGGTGCAGCTTTCTCCGCACGTCAATCATCGAGAAAAACGGCAGCAGCACGGCCCTGCAACCGGTATGGCCTTCGATGTACTTCTCCAGTTGCATCAGCGTCCGGATCGATAACGTGGTTGGAATGATCGGAGAGATCAATGCATTCGCGGCGCCGAATACCGATTCAGAAAGCAACGAAATATTCGGGGGACAATCCAGAAAAACATAATCGTATTCTTCGACGAAGGGTTTCAGGATTTTTGAGATCTGGCGGATCGGCTTTTTACTGTTGTCCAGATACAGATCCAGATTCCTGAAGGAAAAATCGGAAGGCAGGAGATCAAGATTATCAAAGTCGGTGCCCTTGATCAGCTGATCCAGCTCTGTTTTTCGTCCGATCAGCCCCTTTCCGCCGCCGCGGACCCGTGCTTTGATCCGGAAATAAAAGCTGCTCGAGCCTTGGGGATCCATATCCCAAACCAGGGTTTTAGCTCCGTCACTCGCGGCCAGATAGGCAAGATTCACTGCGGCCGCCGTTTTTCCGACGCCCCCTTTGATACTGTACAAAGCCAGGGTTTTCATGCCGCCGCGTGTTATCGTTCGTTTTCGAACAGCGATGTGAAAAGCTTTCTGTTTTCCGCCGAATCAAAGTCGTCAAAGCGCTGCACGAAATCGGTGCGGACGACGGCACATTGCTTTTCCAGTTCCTGAACCAGGACTCCCATCGCGAGCAGGGTCCTCGCCTCAATTCGCGACGCCATCATTTCCGAGCTGTATTGTTGCAGTGTCTTCACCTGGACTTCCAGGTCCTGGAAACTACCCAGATTGTCCTGAAGTTCTTTCAAGGATTTTAGCGTGCGGCGGATTTGTTTTTCCGGGTAAAGGCTGCCGAAAAATTCAATCAAATATCGGAGCTTTTTACAATGAATCCGAAGCCGGTGCAACCTTGCCGCCGGAGTATCCGGACCAATCGTCCGGCCTTTTTGGCGGACGATTGTATAAACCCGCCAAATCCTGGCGTCGGCAATCTGCTGGACTCGTGTCGCCGCCAAAAATTCAAATGGTTTTTCGTCGATGGTTCTGGCGAGAAGCTGTCGCCATTCTTTCTTCAGCCGTTCATACCGTCGCGATTTCAATACCGTCACAAGCTCGGATTGTGCAACTTTTTTCTTCGCCTCTAGAAACTCTTGCAGAGGTTGCAGGTCATTTCGGATCGAAACCGGAAGCGCCGTTCGATAACCCTCAAAATTCAACAGATAAACATCCAAATCACGAACAGAACCCGTCGCCTTGCCCAGCCAGGCGAATTCACGGTTGTAATGATCGATCAGAGCATTCGGTAATATGTCTTTACTTTGACCCAGCAATACGCGGGTTCTTCGGATCGCAACCCGAAAATCATGCAAAAATTCGCTGTCGATATCCTGTTTGGTACCGTGCTCATTGAGTTCCAGAACCGAAAACTGACCGCGCAGGATAATCCGGACCGCGGAATCGGCCCGCATCGAGAGTTCGAGCTTGAAATCGAACTTCGAACTGTAATCCCGGGGATGGCGGCCAACCTTGTTCAGCGCGGAGACCATCAGGTTGTCCACCGGAGGATGCAGGTTGTGCCGGTACTGGAGCCAATCGGCGATCGCAACGAAGGCCTTGTCATAACCGCGGACGGCTTCGACGTAGATACGGGGACAGAGTTTTTTCCTTACCCCATGGGTATCCTCTATGGTGTAGGATTCGAAATTCAGGCGAACCACGGTTTTTTCATTACGATTACTCAAGCGTAAACGCTGCTGCACACATTCCAGTCTGGATTGTGGCAGGAGCGCGCGCATTTCCATGACCGGCCGAAGAATGCGCTGCATTCTGCCGCCGGGAAGATCGCCGACAAAAATCGGAACCTGTTCACTAGTTAAAACGCCGAGGATTTCCGCCGCATACAGGGTTTGCCAGGTCGTTCTAAATCGCCCTTCCAGTGAATCAGCGACCAGTATGAATCCCTGGTCGAACAATCGCCAATCGAAAGTATCCAGAAATATCCGGCTGAACTCCAGATCACGATCCCGGACCAACTTCGTTTCCGTAATTAATTCCTCAACATAATCTGCCGGCTTTGAGTTCTTGGGCAGTTCAAACTGTAATCTGGCTAAAGGCATGAGGCTCAGTCACCGCGTGTTCTAACGAAACGCTGAATAATCCATCCTGGATTTATCAGCGCTCGGCAACCCCGCCAATGCGATGTGAGGTCGCCTCACAAAATCAAACGCCGACGGCGTCGATTTTGGCAGCACATCCCTGCACTGCGGGCAGCCCTGAATTAATCAGAACTGCCCTAACCTTCGACGGGCCAAATTAAGACAGACCCCTGACTAATTTATCACCCCGGAATTACGCGATTATGAAATTCCGGAAATAAAAATCCGCCGCGGGCCTTCGCTGGTAAAAGGTGTATTGATTTTATCGTGTGTATCTGCACGGTATTGACCTATGAAATCTTTATTTATTTTTCCATTTATTCGCCAAGAAAGTATGATCCGGGCGGAGGATGCGAAACTTAATGTTTTGCGTTTACAGACACCGGTTCCAGAACGGGTAATGGTTGTTAAGCGTAGAAAAAACCGCAGGTTATAAAGCATCCAGCGATTATTCTTGTGGACAATCAACTACCAGTTGAGAGTTCTGCTGCGTCGTGATATAAGCGTACGGAGAAGCCAGTCTGTTCTCACTGAGGCAGAATAGGTTTCGAAGAGCGAAATACGCCTATGGAAAGGTTCGATCACTTAGGAAATTTCTTAAATTCAAACAAGAACGGAGGAACGGTTGTGAAAGACAGAACACGTTTACACGACGGTATCGTCGGTGGTGTGGTTACCTTGGGCGTACTGTTAGGTTATTTTGTCGGGCCGAGTTGGTTTTTGTTGCCGGCGTTGATCGGTGTGCTTTTGATCCAAAGTTACTTCACGGGTTTTTGTCCCGTGTACTATACCCTGGACCGGATCGCAGCATCCAAGACAGGCATTGGAGCATCCAAGTCGGCTTGAACTGAAGCACCCTGAAATTCGGCGATTTTCCGATCGGATAGGCTAGAGCTTATCCTCCTGACTAAGACCGGGGTCAGATACCCCGGTCTTATTCGGGGTGTTCCAGTTCGTCGAGCAGAACCTTGAGGAATCTTGCGGCTTCACCACCTGTCACCGCGCGGTGGTCGAAGGTCAGCGAGATCGGCAGAATGGAATGAATGACCGCCATGCCCTTTTCGGGAACGATCTGATCACGAATTTTTCCGGCGCCGATAATCGCAACGGTCGGAGGCACCACAATTGGATTGGCGTAACGTCCCGCGAAAGTCCCGAAATTCGATAGTGTTATGGTATAGCCGCGCATATCTTCGGGATTGATGGACCGGTTTAGAACCGCTTCCTTGATCGCGTCGAGTCCCCGTCGAAGATCGGCGGTATCCCGGTTCGCAACATCCCTGAGCACCGGAACGAAAAGACCCTGATCGGTGTCGACCGCGATGCCCAGATCGATTTTTTTCGGTAACAACCGTCCGACCGCGTGGCTGTTATACCAGGCGTTCAGCGCGGGTTCCGCGCGGCAGGCCCTGACGATCGCGCGAATCAGACGGATACTGATATCGGCGCCGTTCCGCCAAGCCTGAATATCCGCGTCGTCAGTCAGCGTAACCGGCACGACTTCGCGGTGCGCCTGAGTCATGGTTTGCGCCATGGCCCTGCGGACTCCACGGAGCGGTTCCATTTCACCGGCTTCGGCGAGCAGCTTCGCGGCGCGATGGATATCTTCAACCGTGACGTTCCCGCCTTTGCCGGTCGCTTTGACCATATCGATTTCGACATTCAGCCGGTTGGCCAGCGCCCGGACCGCGGGTGTCGCTTTGACGCCGGTTCCGGAAGCGTGTCCGATCGTGATCGGCGATTCGTCGATCTGTCTCTCGCCGACCTCGACCTTGCCAACGACGCTACCGCTGTCTTCGCGACGGTTTTCCTCGGTTGCGTATTCGACCAGAGGATCGCCGATATGGAGAATTTCGCCGATGTTGCCGTACAGTTTGAGAATTTTACCGTCGCAGGGACTCGGTAACTCGACGATCGCTTTGGCCGTTTCGACCGCAACCAGGATCTGATCCTGCTTCACTTGGTCCCCGACCGTGATGTTCCACTGCACGATTTCAGCTTCCTGCAGGCCTTCTCCGAGATCCGGCAGCTCGAAGTATCGCATCAGGATTCGAGCGTCTTCCGCGCCGCGGCCACAATCCGGTCGACCCCGGGCAGGTATTGTTTCTCGAGCTGATACAGGGGCATCACGGTATCGTATCCGGTGACCCGTTCCACCGGAGCCATCAAACTCATCAGGCCGTATTCCGCAAGCGAAGCCGCGATTTCCGCGCCGACACTGCAGGCCCTGGCCGCCTCGTGAATAATCACGCAGCGCCCGGTCTTTTCGACCGAATTCAGAATGGTTTTCAAGTCGATCGGTTTGATCGTCGCGACGTCGATCACTTCGGCCTCGATTCCAATCTCGCACAAGCGTTCCGCCGCGAGTCGGGTTTCGTGGATCATGGCGCCCCAGGAAACCAGGGTCACGTCCGAACCTTCGCGCAACAGGAAACAGGTGTCGAGAGGCAGCTCTTCGCCATTGTCTTCGACGTCTTGTTTGAACATCCGGTAAATTCGCTTCGGTTCCAGAAGGATCACCGGATCCGGATTGCGGATCGCGGCGAGCAGCAGGCCATAGGCACGATGCGGGGATGACGGGATTACGACCCGGATGCCCGGAATGTGCGCGAAAATCGCTTCCGTGCTTTCGGAATGATGTTCGGGCGCATGGATTCCGCCGCCAAACGGTACCCGCATCACCATCGGGCAACTGAGGCGGCCCCGAGTCCGGTTGCGCAGCCTGCCCGCGTGATTGACGATCTGATCGATCGTCGAATACACGAATCCGAGAAACTGAATCTCCGCCACCGGCTTCAAGCCCTCTACCGCCATGCCGATGGCCATTCCTGCAATCAGGGTTTCCGCGAGCGGAGTGTCGAAGACCCGTTCCGCGCCAAAGCGCTTTTGCAAACCGGCCGTGGCCCGGAACACTCCGCCGTTGCGGCCGACGTCCTCACCGAACACGACCACGCTCGGGTCCGCCGACATTTCGTGGGCAAGCGCCAGATTCACCGCATCGATCAGCGTGATTTCAGTCATCGTGGCGTCCCCCATTGATCGCCGTTCTGCGCTGCCATTTAAGAGACTCGGGCAGGGACGCGTAGAGATCGTCGAACATTGATTCCGGGGGCTGGACCGGGGTGGAAAGATATTCCTGGCACGCGCGCTCAACATCACGCTGACATTCCGACTCCAGTTCTTTTTCGGCCTGCTCGGTCCAGTATCCTTGTTCGGTCAAATAGCGGCGTAACCGCAGTAGCGGATCGCGACGCCACCATTCCGCAATTTCGTTCTCGCTGCGGTAACGGCTCGCATCGTCGGCCGTGGTATGGTCCGAGAGGCGGTAGGTCAACGCTTCGATCAACGTCGGTCCATGGCCGTTGCGTGCCTTGGCCAATGCTTTTTCGATCCGGTCGTACAGCGCGACCACATCGTTTCCGTCAACCTGTTCACCGGCAATGCCGGCCGCGATCGCTTTCTGAGCCAGGGTTTCGGCGCGGCTTTGGGATTTTCGCGGCAACGAGATCGCCCATTGGTTATTGGCGATCACGAACACGACCGGCAGGTCCCAGGTCCCGGCCGCGTTGATGGCTTCATAGAAATCCCCTTTGGAGGTCGCCCCGTCGCCGAGGACGCAAACGACCACCCGGTTTTCCCGGCGCAGGCGAATCGCATAGCCGGCGCCCACAGCGTGAGGTGCCTGGCTTGCAATCGGAACGCAGATCGGGAAATCATGGCCGGCGCCCGCGGACTTCATCCCGGTTTCGTTGCCGCCCCAGTAAAGCAGAATGTCCTGCATACGGATTCCACGTAAAAACTGGGCCGCGTATTCGCGATAAGCCGGAACCAGGACATCCGTGGGCTTCATACAACTGCCGATCGAGGTGCCGATGGCTTCCTGCCCCAGGCATGAGGCATAGGTGCCGAGTTGACCGCGTCTTTGCAACGCGATTGCCTTGGTGTCAAAGGCCCGCGTTCGGGTCATCGTGCGGTAAAAACCGATCAGAGTTTCCGGATTTTTCGCGAATTCAGGAAGCACACCGGAAATTTTTCCGGCCGGGTCCAGAGTTTGATGATAATAAATTTCAAACCGGGCAACCGGATGCTCGACCGGTTCCTGAACAATTGCGACATTCGGTTGGTGGGGAATCGGATTTCTGGCTGGCAGTGTTGTCATTGTATTGATCCTTTTCAGAGTATGGGGCAGGACAACCCCTTCAAGTTGACTACCTTTTTTCCTCCAGACTCGACCAATCGAACTCAGCGTCTCCGCGTGAATTGTTCTTCTTATCGGCGGAGACAATCGCGAAATTAGACCTTGGCCGATCCGGAAAATTCCGGAAGGGATTGCCGGCCGACGGCTGTGGATACGCGGGATTCCGGTGATCGGCCCAGCCGATCCGCGATATACCAGCCGGTTTCGATCAGTTGTTGCAAGTCGATTCCGGTCTGGATGCCGAGCCCGTCGAGCATGTAGATCAGATCCTCGCTGGCCAGATTGCCGCTCGCATTCAGGGCGAACGGACAGCCGCCGAGGCCCGCTATCGAACTGTCAATCACGGCGACTCCAGCCTGCATTGCGATCAGGACGTTGGCCAGCGCCTGACCGTAAGTATCATGGAAATGAACCGCGGTTTTTTCGGGCGGAAGTTGATCGCCCACGGTTTCGAGCAACCGGCTCACGCTTCCCGCGGTTCCGATGCCGATCGTGTCGGCGAGCGAAATTTCGTAACAGCCGTAATCAAGCAATTGAGCCGCGATGTCGGCAACAATTTTTTCGTCGACCTTTCCCTCGTAAGGACAACCCAGCGTGCAGGAAATATAGGCTCTGACCCGGATCCCATCTGCCAGGGCGCCATTACAGATCAAACGGATTCGCTCCAGATTTTGTTGAATCGAGCAGCGATTGTTGCGCACCGAAAAAGCTTCGGTCGCGGCACAGAACACACTGATTTGCTGGGCGCCCAAGCCGATTGCGCGTTCGAGACCCCGCAGGTTGCCCACGAGCAGCGGATATTCGCCGCCGGCTTTTTTATGGATCGCCCGGTAGACTTCTTCGCTGTCCGCGAGTTGCGGCACTGCTTTGGGCGAAACCAGGCTCCCGGCTTCGATCGTGGAGACTCCGCATTGCGTGAGCCGGTCGATCAGTTCCGTGCGCACCTCGACCGGCAACGTCCGGGATTCATTCTGCAGCCCGTCGCGCGGGCCGACTTCAACCACTTTAATCCGGGCGGGAAGCATTGAGTTGCTTCTAGCGCACCCAATTCGGGCTTCTTTTGCCGAGAAAGGCCGAGATCCCCTCGTGAGCTTCGTCGCTGTTCCGGCTGTCTTCCAGCCAGTCGACGGTCTTTTGTAACGTCGCCGGGGTCAGCGGCATCCACTCCCCGGCCGTGAGCCGGCATTTGATGCGGCTGATCGCATGCGGGGCGCCCAGTCGGAACGTGTGGTGCAATTCGAGTGCCCGGGCGGATAGTTGCGTATCATCGATTACGTCGTGAACCAGTCCGATCCGATGGGCTTCGCCAGCCTCGATTTTTTCGCCGGTCAGGAAATAACGCCGGGCAACCCGTTCACCGACGGCGTGGATCACGAACGGGCTGATGATGGACGGAATCAAGCCGAGCCGGACCTCGGAAAAACAAAATTGCGTCGCGGGCGCAGCCAGTGCAACGTCGCAGCAGCAAACCAGCCCGGCGCCGCCGCCGTAAGCGGCGCCACGCACGATCGCGACGGTCGGTTTGCTTAGGTGGTATAGTTTGTGCATAATCACGCCGAGGCGGTAAAACTCCTGGTCCAGCGGATTTCCGGCAGGACCGCAGGATTCCTGTAACCACTTGAGATCCATGCCGCTGCAAAAGTTTTTGCCGGCTGACGATAATTCCACGCTGCGAATTTCCGGATCCAGATCGAGCCGCTGCAGAATCCCGCCGAGCGATTCGAGCAAGTCCGGATTCAGCGCGTTGTGCGATTCGGTCCGTTGCAACCGGATTCGCGCCACGCCATGCTCATCGACCGTCAATTCACAAGGTTTCTTTCGCATATCAGAAATCTGTTCAAGGATGGGTTTCGCCAAGGCGGGAAAGGGAACTTTAGGGAAACGCTGAATAAATCCATCCTGGATTTCTCAGCGGTCGTCAACCCTGCCAATGCGATTGGCAGGGTTGACTCACAAAATGACCCGCTGGAAGCGTTCGATTTTGGCAGACCATCCCTGCACTGCGGGAAGTTCTGATTAAATCAGAACTTCCTTGGCGGCTCATTGGTAGGACAAGAAAATTTGGAAAAGGATCATTGACAGACTCGAAGAAACCGTGAATATTCGGTAGATTCCTGTGATAATAATCGGATACGGATGTCCAATACGAACTGGATAGAACCGTTGAAAGGGGGCGGCCATGCAAAAATTTCGAGCATTTCGAATCGACCGAAAGGAAGGCAGGCACCACGCAGGTTTTGAGACCATCGCGCTGGACCAGCTGACCGAAGGCGAGGTAGTCATTAAGGCGCTGTATTCCGGGATCAACTACAAGGATGCGCTCGCGGCGACCGGGAAAGGCGATATTCTGCGCAAGTTCCCGCTCGTGGGAGGCGTGGATGTATCCGGAATCGTTGAGCAATCAACCGTTGCCGGTTTCCGCGAGGGTGATCCGGTGTTGGTTTGCGGATGCGGATTGTCGGAAACCCTGGATGGCGGCTATGCGGATTATGTCCGGGTCCCGTCCGACTGCGTGGTTCATTTGCCTTCAAGCTTGAGCCTGTACGATGCCATGGCCATCGGTTCGGCAGGATTCTCGGCCGCGTTGGCGCTGGATACCATGGAGATCAATGGCCAGAGCCCGGAACGGGGGCCCATCATCGTCACCGGCGCGAGCGGGGGGGTTGGAAGCTATTCGATCGATCTATTTTCCGGACTCGGTTATCGGGTCGTGGCCATTACCGGTAAGCCGGAATGCCGCGAATATTTGACCGCGCTGGGCGCGACGGAAATACTGCTGCGCGAGGATCTCCAACTGGGAACCCGCCCCCTTGAGCGAAGCCTCTGGGGCGGCGCGGTGGACAGTGTCGGCGGTGAACTCTTGTCCTGGCTCACACGAACCGTAAAACCGCGCGGCAACATCGCATCGATCGGACTCGCGGCCGGAGTCAATCTGAAGACCACAGTCTTCCCGTTTATCCTGCGTGGGATCAATCTTCTCGGAATCAATTCGGTGTTTTGTCCGATGGCCCTGAAGCAAAAAATCTGGCGCCGGCTCGCGACCGACCTGCGTCCCCGGCATATCAACAGAATTGTGAACCATGTGATTCCATTGGAACAAATTACCGACGTTTTCCAGGATTATCTGAATAGCGCCGTGATCGGCCGCACCGTGATCAAGATCGGTTCGGAGTGAGGATGCTTATTCTTTGTAACTATTCAGACCCCCCCTCCTCATTTTTGGATGAGTTTTAGACCGTGCAGCGGCAAATCAACAACTTACGATAAGCAAGATCGTGTTTTTCGAGAAAAACATAGGGGGTCTGAATAATTACTATTCTTTTGCGGTGGTCCCGTTCATTGCGGGTACACCGAGCATGAACCAATCGGGCAGAGTGATCTCAGGGAACGGATCGGGTGTTCTGACAACAGAATGAATAACCCCGATCATCTTATTTTTCTTCATATTCCGAAGACCGCTGGTTCTTCGCTGCAGCAGATCATTCAACGCCAATATGCGCCGAATCAGATGTATGTTATCGCGAAGGTCGCGGAGACCGAAAAATTCACGACGCTTCCGGAGCAGACAAGAAATTCCGTGCGCATGCTCACGGGACATCTGCCATTCGGTACCCACGAAGCATTTACAAAAGGTACAACCGAATACTTCACGCTGCTGCGGGAGCCGATCGATAGGGTGATTTCCAATTATTATCATATCTTTTCGAACCAGGCCCACCATTTCCATCAACAACTTCACACCGGAAAATATTCGCTGCGTCAGTTGCTGGAAAGTGGAAAGATCCTGAATATGAATAATTGTATGATCCGCTTCCTGTCCGGAGACGCGAAAAGAAAATACGACGAATGCGATCCTCCAATGCTCGAGCAAGCACTTTTAAACCTTTCCACTTTCCCGCTGGTCGGATTGCAGGAATATTTCGAACTATTCCTGATTCGGTTAATGGACAGATACCACTGGAAAAATCCTTATCACTTCTTGAAAAGAATCTCGACAGCTCGTATCGCCGTCAACGATGCGGACAAGCCCACCAGAGACTGCGTTGAACATTACAACAAACTTGACATTGAACTCTACCGGATTATGCGGGAAAGGATCCGCTATGAACAGAGTCGAATAAGTGCCGTATTAATAAAGCGGGCCGGACGCTTTAAGAAACTGAATAATCTATTGAACAGGACGAGAAATTCATTCCGCGTCAGACCGGATTCATTCCATCGGTTTACGTTCGAATGCTGACGCCCGGAAATCCTGCTGGTGACCGGGATCGCCGCAAGCGCGCCGCGTCTACTCGCGCGATTTCGAAAACCCGAGTTCGATTTTAACCGCCACTGGAAGGTCCGGTAACGAGGAACGCGGAATCAGGAACGTGGATAGATTGAACAAGTCGGCAAAGATCCGTTGCCGGTCGATCGTGGCTTTCAGATAGTCATGGCCGCTCGAACCGCCGGTCCCGATTTTGCGGCCGACCATGCGGTGAACCATCACGGCATGGCCATTGCGCCAGGAGGTAAGCTCCTCGTCGATATCCATCAGGCGGGTTAATAATTCGAACGGAAGTTGCAACAATGGTTCTTCGCGGTACAAGGTAATGAATAATGCGGCCAGGGTCGAGGCATGGCTCAGTCTGAAATTGCCGCTGGCCTGCTGTTCCCGATACCGTTCCGTGTCGAACAGGCACTCAAATGAAGTCCGGGTTTGCCCGAGTTCCCTGAGCTGGACGGATTTTTCCCGAGCATTCAGAAAAGGATTGTTGGTGATGGTTGCGGTATCGCGCAGGAGCATTTGATCGATGGCTTCACCGTAAGTCCGCCAGAAATCAAAATCGCCGAACTTCAGAAATGGCATTCTGAGCAGCCAGGCGTCGAGCAATTCAAACAGCGATTCCTGTTGCGCGACCTGTTGCAGATGATCCTGGTCGGCCGCCATGAACCTGCCGAAGTTGACCGGTTTCAGTTGCTGGGACAGACCCAAACGCAATTCTATTTCCCGGAACTGCGCGCTTTGAAAACCCGAAGCCGGGGTCAGGTCATCGCGGAAGTCGAGAAAATCCAACGGTGTCATCGACTCGAGCACATTGAATTGCTGGTTAATCAGCTTTTGGATCCGTACAATCCGGCCCAATCGACCGACTATTTTGTAAAGATCCTGCTCATTGATTGGGACTTGGCCGAACAATTCCTGAATCGAAGCCAGTTCGTGCAGAATCTGTTTGAACCAGAGTTCGAAAGTCTGATGAGTGATAATAAACAGAATTTCATCATGAGCCGGTTCGCCGCGCTGGGCGCTTTCGGCATGCTGGGCGTTGAGAATCGAGCCCAGACGCAGATAATCGGCGTAATAAAGATTTTGATCGAGGTTTTTCATAGGCGATGGTGCTTGGAGGAATTCTGAACGGCCACTGGGCAATGGAGTTTCGCGCCAGTGCGCAGACGGCGCATCGTAGATTCGCAGGCTGTTTGAATAGGGTTCGCGGCCCTCACCGGCTCCGCGGATTCGCGTTGAACCGCTCGGGTTCGCGCCCAGTCTAACAGCGGACCGCGGATTTTGGTCAAACCGTGGCCGAATAATACGAATGACTGAATCCGTGCCGGAATGGTTCATTGCGACATTTTCGAATCTATTCGGCCCTGAATGAACATATGGGGAAATCGATGAACAAACCAATTCACGCGGGACTGCGCGGCGTTTCCGTGGGTAACACGGCGATCGCATCCGTTGGCGACGAAGCCGAGGGACTGACCTACCGCGGTTACGACATCGCCGACCTGGCCGCTCAGGCAACCTTTGAAGAAGTCGCTTATCTCCTGCTTTATGGCCACCTCCCAACGGCCGCCGAACTCGTTGATTACACGGACCGGTTGATTGGCTTGCGGACCGTTCCGGATCGTCTCAAGGAGGTTCTGGAACGCATTCCGGCGTCGGCATCGCCGATGGACATGCTGCGCACGACCTGTTCGATGCTCGGCGCACTGGAGCCCGAGGGCTCTCCGACCGAAACCAACGCACGGTGCGTGACCGACCGGCTGCTCGCGGTTATTCCGGCAATCCTGGCTTACTGGCATCATTACGCCGGCTCCGGCCAGCGCATTGATTCAGAGAGCGGCGAGCGCACGCTGGCCGGCTTTATTCTCGATCGGATCCTCGGCGGCCGGCCCGATGAAACCCGGCGCAGGGCGATGGATGCAGCGTTGATTTTGTACGCCGAGCATGAGATGAACGCTTCGACGTTCACCGCGAGGGTCTGCGCCGCGACCTTGTCCGACACCTGGTCCGCGGTCACCGGCGCGATTGGCACCCTCAGAGGCCCGCTGCACGGGGGCGCGAACGAGGCGGCAATGGCTTTGATCGAGCGCTTCGATGCGCCCGAGGATGCGGTCGATGAAGTCAATGGGCTGCTCGATCGGCAGGTGAAAATCATGGGATTCGGCCATGCGGTTTATAAGGTATCGGACCCGCGTAATCCGTTGATCAAGGAGTGGGCCCGAAAACTCGCCGAAAGCCCCGCGCAGCGCCGGCTGTTCGGGGTCGCCGAGGCGATCGAGCGGGTCATGCGCGAGAAAAAAGATTTGTTTGCGAATCTCGATTTTTACAGTGCGTGCACGTACCATTTCCTCGGTATTCCGACCCGGCTTTTTACGCCGCTGTTCGTTTGTTCGCGAGTCGCCGGCTGGGGCGCGCATATCGCCGAGCAGCGCAGCGATAACCGGCTGATCCGGCCCGGAGCAACCTATATCGGCGCGCAATGCCGCCATTATATACCTCTTGCCGAGAGAACCTGACCATCGGAATGATCAACGAATCAACGGCTCGCGACAAGCTGTTCGACGACATCGCGGATTACGTGTTGGGCCGCCCGTGCGATGTTCGAGAGGTCCGCGATGTCGCGGGTTTGTGCCTAATGGATGCATTGGGCTGCGCCGTGCTCGCGCTCAGGGAACCGGCTTGCACCCGATTGCTGGGACCGCTGGGGCCTGGAGCCGAACTCGAGACGGGCGCCCGCGTTCCCGGGACTGGCTACCGGCTGGATCCGGTCCAAGCCGCATTCAACATCGGCGCGATGGTTCGCTGGCTGGATTTTAATGATACCTGGCTCGCACAGGAATGGGGGCATCCCTCCGATAATCTGGCCGCGATCCTTGCGGTGTCAGATTATTTGAGCCGGAAGTCGGGCGACGCGATCACCATTGGCAATGTCCTGTCGTCGATGATCAAGGCCTATGAAATTCAGGGGATCATCGCGCTGGAAAATGCGTTCAACCGGGTCGGTCTGGATCATGTGCTGCTGGTTCGGGTGGCCAGCGCGGCGGTCGTAGCCGGCCTGCTCGGCGGCGGGCGCCCGGAAATTATCAGTGCAGTGTCCAATGCCTGGGTCGACGGCGGCGCGTTGCGAATCTACCGACACGGAGGCAATACCGGATCCAGAAAATGCTGGGCAGCCGGAGACGCCGCGAGCCGCGCGGTCCGTCTCGCGCTTCTGGCCATGCGCGGCGAGCCCGGATACGATCGGGCGCTTTCGGCTCCGGACTGGGGTTTTTATTCCGTGTTGTTTCGCGGACAGCCATTCGAGATCAATCGGTCGTTCGACGCCTATGTCATGGAGAACATTTTGTTCAAGGTTTCCTATCCGGCTGAATTTCACGGCCAGACCGCGGTTGAAGCCGCGATCCGGTTGCATCCCGATGCCGGGAATCGGCTTGATCAAATCGACCAGGTCATCATCCAGACACAGGAATCGGGATTCCGGATCATTAACAAGGCCGGCCTCTTGCGCAATCCTCCGGATCGGGACCATTGCCTTCAATACATGGTTGCGGTGGCGTTGATTTACGGCGAACTGACCAGTGAACATTACGGCGACAAAATTGCGGCCGATCCGCGCATCGATAGCCTGCGCAATAAAATGAACGTAATCGAAAACGCAAGTTTCAGCCAGGATTACCTGGACCCTGAAAAACGTTCGATCGCGAACGCGGTGCAGGTTTTCTTCGCGGACGGCAGCTGCACGCAGAAGGTCCTGGTCGAATACCCTCTGGGGCACAAACGGCGGCGAAAGGAAGCGATCCCTTTATTGAAACGGAAATTCGCGGCGAATCTCGCGACTCGCTTTCCGGAACAGCGTTGCAGTGAAATATTGCGGCTGTTTGAGAACCGGCTCGAACTTGAAGATAGGCCCGTTAACCGGTTTATGGATTTATTCGTACCCGCCTCCGACGAACACGCTGTGCCTGCTGGTCGATGGAATCCCAATGATGAAAAGAATCGGTCGTAGGTGTGGATTTATCCGCACATGCGAATAAATTCGCACCTATTTTCTCTATAAGCACCGAGCGGTGTAAATTAAAGGTCCGGGTTGTTTTGTTTCCGGACGTCAAGATGGGTCCGCCGCTTTCAACAAACCGCATTTCAGCAAAGCCTCGGCGGCTCGTTTGATGGCCTCGAATGTCATCCCCGACCGTTCCGCAATATCGAGGAGGCCATGCGCGCCGTCGCTCAGATTCAGCACCCACAGCAGCGCCATTTCATTAAAAGCGCGATGAGTCGCTGCTCCCACATTGCTGTACAGCCCGCGCTTGCCGAGTTGAGGCTCGCATTTGGGATTCTGATTTACGTAGCCACGATCGTTTTCGAGCACATCCAGGACTTTTGTGTAAACCTCGAGGGATTCCGATAGATTCCTGGGCGAAATAAAGCTCAGATTGTCCGCCGAAGTATGATACTCGGGAAACGTGCCGTGGGTGGAGCGCGACAGACTCCCGACCGCGAGATTGAATCCGGGCGAACAGTACTGCCGTTCGTCATAGCCGTAGGGATAAAAGTCGATCAGGTTATACTCGCCCTGTTCCGACTTGAGCACGTGCTTGACCGCTCGATCGATCAGTGCGTCGCCGCGCCGGCTCGTTTTATAGGAAAACCGGCCGCCATCGCCGACACAAACGACAACGAGCCCATGCCGAATGCGCGAAGCCGCCGCCTCGTTCCGGCTTAACCAGGTGATTGAACCGATCGTGCCCGGAATAAACAGGAAACGGTACGAATAGCGAAGGTTTTGCTGCTGTTGCAGCGCCCGCGCGAGCCATATCGCGACCGCGTTGCCCGACAGATTGTCATTGCACAAGGATGGATGACAAACATGGCACGAAATCAAAACCTCGTCGTCTGTCTCGCCCTGTACGAAGTATTCGCCATACGTTAAGGACCCCGGCTCCAGCGACGAATCGATAACCACCTCGTACTCCTCGTCCTGCATCGCGTCCAGGTGGTTCTGGCTCAGGCAGAAGCCCCAATTCTCCTTGTAATAGGACGTCCGGTACGGGATCCACTCGGGCTTGTCCGGCAAGGTAAAAAGATGCGGGCGGAGATCCTTTAATGCCATGCGCGCGCGGACCGGTGTGCTGTAGTTCAATACATGCAGATTCGATTTCCTGAAATCGACCACGCGTTCACCGCGAAGATCGGCGATGTAGGCGTCACGGATATTCCACTCCTTGGGCACCGTCCAGTCGAATATCGCGGTACCGCTCGGTACTTCGTGAACCTCCAGCGGGATCAGTCGCTTGTATGCCGCCAACGTCTGCCGCACACCGTCGCCCGTAATGCTGCGGCAAATCGGGTAAAGCTCGGAGATTAACTGATACATCTCCTCACCGGTCTGGGTCCAGTCCGACTGCGGGTTAAACAGATCGATCATGAGCGATTCCGGGTTATTTTAGCGAAGTGCTGAATAAATCCATCCTGGATTTCTCAGCGGCCGGCAACGCCAAATGCGATTTAGCGTTGCCTAACAAAATTAAACGCTGACAGCGTTTAATTTTGGCAGTGCATCCCTGCACTGCGGGAATCGCTGAATTAAACAGCGATTCCCTAGGGAAATATCGTTGTTGAAGCATCGTATAACGGCAGCGCCTGATCTTTATCGGAAATCACCAGATCCCCGGCCGGGGGCCAGGATATCGAAAATGCGGGATCGTTCCAGCGGTACCCCGCAGCCGCGCCGGGTTCAAAGAATGTCGACATCTGATAAAACACTTCCGTGTCGTCGCGCAGAGTCAGAAATCCATGCGCGAATCCTTCCGGGATATACAGCATGGCACGGTTGTCCTCGTTCAGTTCGATCGCAAAATTCTGCAAATGACTCGACGATGAACGCCGCAAATCGACAACCACATCCCAGAGGGCTCCCCGAGTACAGCGGACCAGCTTGGTTTCGCCGTGGGGCGGCCGTTGGAAGTGCAAGCCGCGCAGAGTCCCGCGGCGACTGTTGAAGGACACATTGCACTGCTTGAGTGATGGGTCCAAACCGTGACGCGCGAATTCTCGTTCACACCAGGAGCGCGCAAAAAAACCGCGCGGATCTTCGAGCCGCTCCAGCTCGATCACGAACAGACCGCCGAGAGGCGTCTCCGTGAACTTCATCCGGATACCACAACCGGACGGACCGCAACGGCGAGGCAGAGGCTTCGTGCAGTACTTAAATCGGCCGTATCACCGATTCCCGAAAGCAAAGCGTACCCAGGTCGGGAATCCCAATCCATTACAGTAACGGTTTTCGCGGGAATAGTAGAGGCGCTCATTGTGAATGGGTTAACAGGAAAGAAAGGCGTCATTCGCCGAGCAGCAATATAGGGCGCACCGGGCGAGTTGTCAATTACACCGGTTTTGTTGTGTAGAGAACAAATAAATTGTCCGGTTTTGTAGCAGATGATTTGTCCGGTTTCATAGTGCACCGAGGAGGTGCCGATAGGAGACGGACAGAATGGTTACAGGAGACTCGGAAGATGAGGGTTGAAGAAGCGTATAGAGGCTGGCAATCAAGCCGGCTGACGCAGGAGGAAGCGGCGAGGCTGCGTGGGGTTTGTGAGCGAACCTTTCGGCGTTACCTCGACCGCTATGAGGACGCGGGGCTGGAGGGACTGATTGACCAGCGGCTGTCGCAGGTATCCCACCAGCGGGTGCCGGTGGACGAAGTGCTGCGGTTGGTGGACCGTTATCGAAGCCGGCATGAAGGGTGGAGCGCCAAGCACTTTCATGCCTGGTACCGCCGCGACGGCGGCACGCGGAGCTATAGTTGGCTGAACAGCAGTCTCCAGGAAGCGAAGTTGGTGCCCAAGCAGCCAAGCGGGGGACGCATCGCAAGCGGCGGAAACGCTCGCCGTGGCCGGGGATGATGATTCACCAGGATGGTTCCACCCACGCGTGGGCCGTCCCACCCCTTGATCCAGAAGAGTGACTGGTGCTGATGCTTAGATATTCTGTCACCTCCCGAACGAGAACCGAAGGCGCGTATTCGCAAGTACCGTCGCTTAGTGCCGGGAGAAAAAAGAAATTGTGATGTGGCGCGAGTGGGTAATCGTGCTATTGACAGGGTCCGGCTAAATGGTGAATTCTATTTTGTATAGTCTTTTATGTTATCGGGCCGCTACCTTATACATCAGGGTGAACGGAATTTGGGCCCATTAACTGCCATTTTTAAGATAAACGACATAAGCCTCGTATACAGTGGACTTGGGAGTGATGATAGGAACTTGCAAGTTAGGCTGAAGGCCTTTGGAAAGTGGATCTCCTCAGTCTGACGGGCGATGCCATCGGCGATGCAGCGCGCGGCCTCCTCGACTTCAATGAGCAAGGGCATGGGAAAATTGTTGCGGTCCGTAAGAGGCGTTCGGACGAAACCAGCGCAGATGACTGTAACTGGGACGCGCTCTTCTCGTAGATGGATGCGTAGCCCTTCTAGCATGTTACGAATAGCTGCCTTAGATGCACCATAAGCTTCGGCAGGCGGCAGTCCAGCATATGCTATGGTGCTGCTCATTCCTACGAGGTGTGGATGCAACGACTCGCGCAGCAGAGGCAACGCGGCTTCGATACCGTAGACCATACTAAGAAAATTAACATTGATAATCCGCTGGAACACAAGGCTATCGAAATTTCTAACATCTATAGGCTCTGTGATCCCCGCGTTAAAGATGGCAATGTCCAGACCACCCCAATAGTCCACGATGGCTCTTGCAGTAGCGACATTGGCTTCGCGGTTGGTTACATCCAGCGGCAATACCAAGGCGGCATTTCCAATCTCGCCTGCCAAGTCATGTAAGGCGGGTTCGTTGCGGGCCGAAAGCGCAATTTGGGCACCGTGTCGGGCAAGTTCCATGGCGAGTGCCCGACCGATGCCCGATGAAGCCCCTGTGATCCAGACGCGGCACCCTGCAAAATATGACCTTTTTATCTCTAAGTTTGATTTCCACATGTCCGCACCTCTTACACAATTCTCGTTAGCGTTTGAGTTTATTCGTATTTCATATCTCTTTTTTCCTCTCCTTGGCGGTGCATTGCTTCAGGGATTGTGTATACGCTACGGCTGGCTGCAAATGCTCAACCATCCGATTGATTTTGACTTAAGGTTTCGAGATCAACGAGTTTTTGGCGAGCACAAGACCTTTCGTGGGTTAATTGGAGGCGCGACTGGAAGCAGTTTGTTCGCCGTCTTTCAGAGCGAAGTACTGCACCACCACAGCCCATTCGCTTCGCTGGAGTATTTCGATTATGACACGATTTACTCATTGCTCTTTGGATTCTGTCTCGGCCTTGCCGCCAGTTTGAGCGAGCTACCAAATAGCTTCGCAAAACGCCAACTAGGGATCGCCCCTGGAAAAAGCGCGAAAGGGTTTTGGCTGGCTGTATTCTATTTTTTAGATCAGGTAGACGTTATTCTGGGGGTATGGTTGTATTTGTCGATTTTCATGGAACTGACCGTCATGAGGGTGACCGTCTCGATCGCATTTGTATTTGTGATTCATCAGCTGACCACGGTGGCAGGACATATGCTGGGACTCCGAAAGGTTCTGCGCTAAGGCTTCTTGACCATGATTTATCTTGGAATTTGAGTTAGTCTTCAGCTTTACCTCTCAATAACATCTTTCGGCGCGGGAAAGGAAGAAATATTTTCACGGCAAACCTTCCTCCTGCGACATCGGTCCGGGGTGTTGCTTGGAACCGCGGATGCGTTCGGGGATGGCTCTTCCGCTCCGCTTGCCCGCCCACCGTCAGATGAACTTTTTCCCGCTCCCCCGTCAGGAAAACGCCAAGGTAGCACATTACGTAGTCCGGATCGACATGCCATTGCGGCGTTTGTTTCACCCAACCCATCAACTCACGGTGCACAACACCGCGATTCACTAGCAGATATACCTCGTGGGTGGCTCAGCAACAGCTCCACCACTTTCATGCCAAAGTTTGCAGATGCCGTTCGTCCCGCCAGGGGATGGATTTCAACCAAACGCGCAGGATGTCGTACGGTGTGGATGGATCGTTCATGGCTACAGTTCTCCCCCCACTATCATGGGCTTGAAATTAGTCTGCCAGCTTTTCCGCCATCTGGAGAGTTTTGTCAGTCAATCAGACTAATGGACGCCGGGTTGGAGCAGCAATTCTCATTTTGATAAATCCGCCGGATAAACTGCTGGACAAAACCGCGCCGCTTTGATAGAAGAGCGTAGGAGGACCACAAACGACCAAGCGGCCACATTGGCATATCCATTTCGAGAGCACAAAGCGCACTTGACTTTCGGCGACCTGGTCGGCGACTTGCGGAAACTGATGCGCGGGTTCCCGGACAAGCGCACGGGGCGCAACCTCCAGTACCGCATGGAAGACGTGGCGGCGGCTGCGTTTGCGGTGTTTTTCACTCAAAGTCCGTCGTTTCTTGCCGATCAAACCGCCATGACCGAGACTTTGGGCAACAGCAACGTCCGGACTTTGTTCGGCGTGGGGACGATCCCCACGGATAATCCTATTCGCGACCTTCTCGACGCAGTGCCGCCGCAGCAGGTGTACCCGATGTTCGAACGGGTGTTGGACGCATTGTACGAGCGGGAACTTCTGCAAGCCTTTCGTGCTTCGGACGGGCCGTTGTTAATCGCCCTGGATGGTACGCAGTACCACCGATCGGCCAGCATTCGCTGTGCTCACTGCACCGTCACCCAGCACCGCAATGGACCCATCGACTACGCTCATTCGGGGCAGTCACGCCGGTGCTGGTCGCGCCCGGTCATCCGCGCGTGGTACCCTTGGAGCCCGAGTTTATCAGGCCGCAGGATGGCCACCAAAAACAGGACTGCGCGAACGCTGCTGCCAAGCGTTGGATCCGCCACTACTCCGAGCGTTATCGGAAACTGGATGTCACCTTGCTCGGCGATGATCGGTACAGTCGCCAGCCCTTATGCGAACAGGCGTTGGCGGCTGGATTGAACTTTATCTTGGTCTGTAAACCGTCGTCGCATCCGACGC
>JBGTCG010000036.1:0-4102 GCA_041748915.1 Methylococcales bacterium | reverse complement strand
TCATGCGGACGGTCCACAATTACATCTTGACCGGCAAGGATGGCAAGACGCCGGCCGAACGCCTTGGACTAGCTCAGGCACCCCTGAACTACGAAGACATTATTTATTTTTCATCAACAGATTAAGTCAACGGCTTGCCGGGATTCGATCTACGGGGATCGGCTGCTTTTTTGATGATGCCATGCATGAGGTACTTGGCATTAGCGACCACAGTTGGCAGAGTTTGTACCATTTTACTGTCGGCGCGCCTGTGGATGATCCACGTCTACAGTCACTACCCTCTTACTGGCACCTGAAATAAATTATCATGCATCAATGAATTCGACCGTAAAAACATCAAAGTCTCGTTACACTGATCGAACCTTTCCGCCCTATCGTTTTATTCCCGGAAAATCGCCGCATCCTACCCGCGATCCAGAGGGTCATTCATTTAAAAAGCAGTTAGAACAGCTCGCATCATTCGAAAATAACCGATGGCAATCTTGTAATGCGTATTTATATGGTATCGATTTATTCAATCACGGCTATTGGTGGGAGGCGCATGAAGCGCTTGAAGCAGTCTGGTTAGCGGCAGGAAGGCAAACAGAAACCGGTTTGTTCATACAGGGTTTGATCCAGGTCGCCGTCGCCCATCTGAAAAAGCTCCAGGGATTTAACGAAGTTGCAAAGCGCATGGCGACTAAAGGGATTGAAAAGATGAAGCGTAAAAAAGGTATTTACCTCGGGATAGAGGTTTCCACATTTCGCGGCACCGTCGAATCCTATTTCTCGGGTGACAATAAAATGCCCGTCAAAATTGAACTAATAACTAATAGTCAATAACTGTTCCAATTAATATATCCGTCCAACTTTACTGACTCTTTTGTGTACATAAGCCAGGAACACAACTTGTTTATTGGATACCGTCCTAGTATTACGTTTCATAAAATAGTACACATTAAGTGGCGGGGTCGAAATTTCGCCACCGATAGACTACGGGGCTGCGTTCATCTCGGCGATCCCGCGTAGTATCCGCTCTTTGAGTTCGGCTTTGGAAAGGACTCGGATGTGCCGCAGGAAAGTGCGCGCCATTTTCGAAAACACAGCTTCAATCAGCTTCAACCACGAACCATGTTTCGGCGTATGAACATAGACGAAACGGCCGGTGCGAGTGGCCAAATACGCCATCGTTTCCTTCGAAATATGCGCCGAATGATGGTCGAGAATGACACGGATTACGGATTCCTGCGGATAATAAGCGTCCAATTCTTTCAGGAATCCGACGAACTCCCGACTGCGGTGCCGATCACAGACTTGGCCGATCAGGTGTCCGTCGTGCAAATCCACGCTGGCGATGATCGACATCGTCCCGTGACGGACATACTCATGATCGCGAGCGAGGCAACTCTGCTGACCGGGTATCGGTGGCAAATCCGGGGCGGTATTGGAGAGGGCTTGAACACCGGGTTTTTCGTCGACACTGACCGTGTAGATAGGACGGCGTTCGGGGGTTTCGGATCCTGAACCAGGGTTAAGCCAATCTCTCGATAGACGACTAAAACGTCCTGCATTTTTCGCTCAAACTCCGCATCTCGTCGTTCCAGGTAATACTTGATGCGGTGCGGCTTGATGTCGTGGGCGTTGAGTATTCTCCATACCGTCGCTTTCGCCGCGCGCTGCAACGAATGGTGCCCGGCTTCGACCGCCCGTTCGCGCACAAACTTGGCCAAGGCCTTGTCAATGCATTTATAGACCGTCCGTCGCGTGACTACCAACGCCTGCGCGACCCCTGAGATGCTAGTGCCATCCGCATTCAACAGCAATATCCGAGATCGCTCGACTTCTCGCCGCGCTGCCGTGCGCGATCCCGACAACTGTTTCAGTTGCTGCCGTTCGTCATCCGTCAACACCAGACTTGCACGCTCGCTCTTTCGCGCCATCACCCTCCCCGTTTCAAAGAAAACAGAGAAATAGTGACGCATTCCAGTATATATGTATATTATTTAGGGATATAGAAATTACAAACATATCGTTTTAGGATGGATGGTTATATCCCACCAGTGTAAAGCCGGGGAACGTTGCAACCGTTGTTCAAGTTCTGCTTTTGCGTTGCCAGCAACCGTTACACCTTTCTCGTATGGTGCATCCAGCAACTGCACTACAGTGCGCATCCCCTTCCAGAAGAAATTTCTGGCTCGATTTAATACCGTATCCACGGAGTTCAACCGATACCCGTTCCATGCCTTTTCGAGTCCAGCCCAGTATCGCTCAATTCCGTTGTACTTGCTGTGATAGGGAGGGTAGTAGACAAGTCGTACGCGAAGCCCTGTTATAGCGGCAAATTCTGTCATACGGAGAAGGAATTGACTACGGTGTCCGTTGCATTCCGGTCCATTGTCTACATTTATCACCAGATTTTTTAGGCCTGAAAGTTCGAATTTCCTTTCCTCCCACCACCGAAGAAAACCGTCCACAAGAAAGTCACTGGTTTTGTAATTGGCGCCGAAAAATAAGAACGCTCTGCCGGTAACTGGCTCCAGAATGCCGCCAGGCACCAATTTTTCCTTGGGGCACAGATCATGATCCAGTGCTTTGACAGCTCCGAGCCCACGCGAACGCCCACCTCTGGAGTATTCACCAACAGGAACGGTCGCCTTGGTGTCTAGGCTTATTCTCAGGGTTTCAGCGTCCGCATCCGCCAGCGCATTTATTGGTCTGACCTGTTCAAAAATTAAGTCGGTTTCAGCGGTTTTTTTTGAACCTTGGTTTTGACCACGGTGCGCAACCGGTAATCCTGTCGGCTCAGGATATTGGAAATCGTGCGTACCGTCGGTAAAGATTCGGCTGACCAGCCCTTCTCCACCAGCGCATCGTATACTGCCTTAGCGGTCATGTTCGTATACAGCAAAGTGGTACGCAGACTGGATTCGCTTTCACTATGCGGCTCCATAATAGCGTGTATATCGGCCAGAAGATCAGGGTTTTTATCTTCTGTTTTAGGTTTGAGTCGGGGGGATAGGTCGTTCACGCACGAAATGCCGGTTTGAAACTCTTGGATACCAACTGCAACAGCAGACCGATTCCAACCAAATACATGCTCGGCAACACGATGCTTGCCATCCAGCAGCGACCGTGTTACATCACCCATCGCACACCGTCGTGCCGGCCAAGGAATCAAATCAACCAAACGTGAAATCAAGCCCACCATTTCCATGGACACTCCATTTCGTGCCAAGGTCGTTGTCTTCATATGCAGCACCTCCGATTCTGCAGTATGAAAACATTATATATGGTATATTAGTAATTACCTACTCCCTTATTGAAACGTTATACTAGTGTTCAGATACAGGCGGAATGCGTTGCTAGTTCGTGCACAAGTTCGTAGTCATAACTGGCAAAATCATCGTGAATAATGGTGTTTAGCTAAAAGAGAGTCGCTATTTTTGCGAAAGCTTGTTTTGGGCATCCCAGCCAAGCAAGCGGCAAAAACTTAACGCGACCGCTATTGCCTTCGGCGCCCCGGCCGTCCTGCGTCTCTCGTCCCGACCCAACAAGGGGTCGGGACATCGTTCCACAATGACTGGATGCCCTTTCGCGATGCCTTCTATGTTCCCTCCACCCGCTGCTCTCACAGCGACCTCCGGGAACACATCCGGCGCTAGGGCTACCGGGGACTACTCGCCTTCGCTTCGCTCTCCATGGCGAGCAGCGTCGGTGACTGTACATTAAGGCTTCGTCTTACGAGGCAGGTAACCTGAGTAATCTTCGGTCGTTCTAATAACTGGCTTAATACTTCTGAGCCAACAAAACCTGTTGCACCTGTAAGAACTACCTGTTTCCGTGAGTTCGTAGCGATCCGAACTAAATATTAGGGGAGGCGGGTTCTGAGTATCAAGATGGGTTTCTTGAAAAGGTATTTAGGGGATTGAACAGATGGTTTTCGGACGAGGCGGAGGAATATTCCGCAAGAAGGTGACAATCGGCTTCTCGCAGGCGAGAAGCCGCCTGCGTAGGCCAGTTTGGCGCGCATCCTAAGGGCTGCTTGGAAGCGAATGTTCGGTTAGCCGTATCCGAGCCGCTGGTAGGCAAGCTGGAAAGCGCCGAAACCGGGACAATGGTGGGA
>JBGTCG010000035.1:0-38844 GCA_041748915.1 Methylococcales bacterium | reverse complement strand
ATGCGGCGCTGCGCCGCGCCGTGCATGGCAGTTCCACACCGCCATGAGCCCGCCGCACCCGGTGATTCCGGTCATCATGAATACCGCTGCCGGCGCTTGCCGTGAACTGGGGGAAAACGAACTCACCCGTCTGTTTCTCGGCGCAGGCTTGAAGGTCAACGTTATGTCCGTTGCGAAAGGCACAGCGCTGGTCGCCTTCGTCCAGCGCGTGGCGCGTGAGCGTGAAAAGGGAAGCGCACCGGCACTGGTGGTAGCGGCGGGCGGCGACGGCACGCTCGGCGCCGTCGCCTCGGTGCTGGCCGGCACCGACATCGCGCTGGGTGTGTTGCCGATGGGAACGCTGAACCATTTTGCCAAAGACCTGAATATTCCGCTGGATTGGCAGGCTGCAGCGGCGGCTATCGCCGCGGGGCAAAGCATCAAAGTGGATGTGGGGGAAGTCAACGGCCGCGTGTTTCTCAATAACTCCAGCCTCGGTCTCTATCCCGGCATCGTGCTCGACCGCGATCAGCAGCAACGCACGCTGGGGCGCGGCAAGTGGCCGGCGCTGATCTGGGCCTCGCTTACCATGCTGCGGCGCTTCCCTTTCCTTGGCGTGCGTCTCACGCTGGATGGCCTGGAACAAGTGCGCCGCACCCCGTTTGTCTTCATCGGCAATAACGAATATGTGATGGAAGGTTTCAGCATCGGCGGCCGCATGCGGCTGGATGCCGGTTGCCTTTCGCTGTATGTGACACACCGATCCGGCCGGCTGCGTCTGTTCGTGCTGGCGCTGCGCGCATTGCTCGGAACGCTGCGCCAGGCAAAGGACTTCGATGCTCTCACAGCGCAGCACATTCTGGTCGAAACGCGCCACCGCAAACTGCGCGTGACAATGGATGGCGAAGTGTTCACGATGGAAACGCCGCTCGAATATCGCGTGCGCACGGGTGCGTTGCGCGTGATCGTTCCGGCGCCACAATCGCAATCCGACCCCCAAGCTACGCCTGAAGGAGACCCGCGCGCGTACCCTCGTTCCATTCGAGCCTATTATTGGCAATCGCCTGACGCGTTATGTAGCGCCACTGGCGTTCGAGTGGAATGCGCGGATCGGCGGCACAGCGCACGTCGGCATGAAGGCTAAAACCGTGGGCGCTGACGCAACGCTCGGCGGTATATTCTACCGCTCGCATGGAAACCTAAACGGGTATTGTTGCGTTTTTGCATGCGCGCCGCACAATGAATGGCATTCGTATTGCTTTATCGCGCGGTAGGACGGTTCCGAGACCGTCATCGAACGGATTGTGGTGGATATGAAACGATTACGAATGAACGCTGGGCTTCGTAGATTTTGGCTCGGGCATTATGCGTTGACGATATTGCTGGGACTCGCGGCCCTCGGGTTGGCCGGTTGCGGCGAGAAAGCGACGCTGCCGATCGAAGCCGGAATCGGCTCCGATCCGCGCTTGCCCCCGCCGCGGGAAGCGTTCCTGCCGACCGTGAACATCGCTCCGGCACAGGGCTGGCTCGACAGCGGGAAGCCGGTCGCCGCGCAGGGCTTTCAGGTCAATGCCTACGCGACCGGCCTGGATCATCCGCGCTGGCTGTATGTATTGCCCAACGGCGACGTGCTGGTTGCCGAGACGAACGCTCCACCCAGGAAAGACGATGGCGGCATCAAGGGGTGGTTAATGGAACTTGTGATGGCACGCGCCGGCGCGGGCGTTCCGAGCGCGAACCGAATCACGCTGCTGCGGGACGGTGACGGTGACGGGGCGGCCGAGACCCGAATAGGATTCCTGGAAGGGTTGAATTCTCCGTTCGGCATCAGTCTGATCGGCGATGACTTGTATATCGCCAATACGGATGCGCTGATCCGCTTTCCGTACCACGAAGGCGCGACGAGGATCAACGCGCCGGGAAAGAAGATCCTCGACCTGCCGGCCGGGCCGATCAACCACCACTGGACCAAGAATGTCCTCGCGAGCCGCGACGGCAAACGGCTGTACGTGACCGTCGGCTCGAACAGTAACATCGGCGAAAACGGCATGGAAAACGAGGTCGAGCGGGCGTCGATCCTCGAAGTCGATCCCGCGACCGGCGGATCGCGGATCTTCGCGTCCGGGCTGCGCAATCCGAATGGGCTCGACTGGCAGCCGCAGAGCGGCGAGTTGTGGACAACCGTCAATGAGCGTGACGAGATCGGTGGCGATCTCGTGCCGGATTATTTGACGGCGGTCAGGGACGGCGGCTTTTACGGCTGGCCATACAGTTACTACGGCCAGCATGTCGATGAGCGCAAGGATCCGCAACGCCCGGATCTGGTCGCCAGGGCGCTCATGCCCGACTATGCGCTCGGTTCCCATACGGCCTCGCTGGGATTGGCGTTTTATGATGCCAGCCTGTTTCCCGAGCGCTTTATGGGCGGAGCCTTCATCGGTCAGCACGGCTCGTGGAACCGTGATCCCTTGAGTGGCTACAAGGTGATCTTCGTTTCATTCGCCGGCGGCCGTCCGGTGGGTATGCCTGAAGACATCCTCACCGGCTTTGTGAACGAGGAAGGCGATGCGAATGGCCGGCCCGTCGGTGTGGCAATCGACGGAACGGGAGCGCTGCTGGTCGCCGACGATGTAGGCAACTGCGTGTGGCGCGTCGTTCCGTCGGCAACCCAGACCATCATCGGAGGTCGTTTTGCGGCCGCGCACGGACGAGAAAAACGGTTAGCGAGAAACGATTGACACGCCGGACAGGCCAAGACACCCTGGACTTTGAAACCGGGACACGGAAGCGGATTTCCGGCCGGTTCATTCCACCCGTCATTCCTGTTCCCCCGCCGTCGGCAGTCCCAGCTTCTTCCAGGCCGTAAAACCGCCCAGCACATTGCAAACCTGGGTATGTCCTTGAGCCTTCAGGACGCTCGCGGCCACTGCTGATCGATAACCGCTGGCGCAATATACGGCGACCAGTTTACCTTTCGGAACCTCGCCGTGCCGCTTCATCAACTCGGCGCCGGGGATGTGGCGGGCGCCCGGCACGTGGCCTTTGCGCCATTCGGCCGGCTGTCTTACATCGAGTATAATAAGACCGTCCTGGCCGGCCGTTCTGCGCTGGTCGAGAATTCTGACCGTCCATTGCGGGATAAAAGCGATTTCGTTTCCCGAGGTACGCCACGAGGTCATGCCGCCGGCGAGCCAGCCCAGCGGAACGTCATACCCGATCCGCAATAAATGCCAAGCGGCGGTCCAGAGGTCATCGGGCCGGTCCAGAACGAGAAGCAGGGAACCTCCGGCCGGCAGAATCGATCCCGCCCAGACCGGGAAGGAATGATTCAGGCCGACATTCAATGCGCCGGGGACATGGCCGCCGCCGAATGCCTCTGGTTGCCGGCAGTCGAGGACAAGCGCGCCGCTGTCGCGGTGCTGCCGGAATTGGCTGACATCGCATGCAGCCGGCTCGGTGAGTATACCGGGCAAGGCCGTGCCGTGCTGATTTTGCATGCGCATGCGCCGCCAGTAGGGCGGAACCGCGGGCAGCGCCCCGAGGTCGAGACACCGGCTGGCGAATTGATCCTCGTTCGCGATACATTGGATCAGCTTGTTCAGGCGCTTTTCATAGCCGATCGTGGTCACCAGCATGGATCCGATATTGCCGCCGCAAAGGGATCCGGCCACATGGGTCGGGTAAACGAGCACGTGATCCGGCAGCGTGAGTATTTTATTCCGCAAGGTGACGCCGATCTCGCGCGCGTGCTTTTTTTCTCTTCCTCCCCACCCAGGAGGTCCGGTCTTCCGATATCGTCTACAAGCAGCGCGCCTCCCGACAGCAGGATCACCGGATCATCGCCGCGCGCGTGATCACGAACCAGAAAGCTGATGTGCTCCGGTGTATGGCCGGGCGTGCGCATGACTTCGAATTCGATTTCGCCGATCCGCAGGCGGCCGCCGTCATCCAGTTTCCGCGCCTGATAGCCGAGTTCGGCCCGGGCGCTCGCGAGGAGTTCGACCGGGCTTCGCCGCCGGAGCTCGGTGATGCCGCTCAGATAATCATTATGCTGATGCGTATCGGCCGCGAAACGGATGTTCAGTCCGGCGGTGCGCGCAAAATCATAGTATTGATCGACATCCCGCCTGACATCGAGTACTAATGCCTCGCCGGTCTGTTCCGAACCGATCAGATAAGACGCGTGTCCGAGGCTTTCGAAATAAAACTGTTTAAAGATCACTGATAATCCTGGTCGCGGGAAGGTCTGCAGGGACCGCGGTTAGAGGCATGCAGGGTTCGATCAGCCGCAAGTCACGTGCCACGCGCAATTGCATTGAACACATGAGGAACGTCCGCCGGATGATTTCGTCGCCCAAGTATTCTCAGGTCATTGGTGATCCGAATGAATCCGTAATGAACGGCAGATAGAAATCGCGCGGAAATCAGAGGACTTTGGGTCAACGCTGAATAAATCCATCCTGGATTTCTCTGCGCTCGGCAACCCCGCCAATGTGATTTGGAGTAGCCTCACAAAATCACACGCTTACAGCGTTCGATTTTGGCAGCGCATCCCTGCACTGCAGGAAGTTCTGTTAATCAGAACTTCCTTAGCGGTTTGTAATACTTACAACGCGGTTGTAAATGTTGCAGGTTGCCGTCGTGTTCGGGCCGGGAACCGGATCCGGCCGATACGGCCGTGCTGGAACGGGCGTCTGCCGGATTGAGCGTGTTGATTTTGGATCGATCGATGTTCGTCCGGCCCGCAGCGGCGATCGGATTCGCTGGTTGAACGGTGGCACGGAATTCTCATAACGAATCAGTCGCCAACGATCATCAGGATTTTGATCATGAATCCGTTTCGTAACAAGAAGCACACAAAGAAAATAGTTGCCTTGGCCATGGCGCTGGGCGCAGCAGGAGTTGCGCCGGCCGGCACATACGCGCAGGACTTCGAGAAGAATACCTATATGCCCGTGATTGTCGACAAGGAATTCTCCGAGGTGATGCACGCGGATGTCACGGCGAAGCCGAAGGTGATGGCGCGCCAGAAGGAGTTGCTGGAGCAGCGTTACGATCTGCGTGACCAGCCGGCCGGCGGCGTGACCATGTCGAAAGGCAAACCGGTTCAAAAAGGTGTGCGGGTCAAGCTTTCCAGCGGTGTCACCTGGGAAAAGCTTGCCGAAATGAGCCCGGACGATATTCGCGATAGCGGAGTCTTTCCGGAAGGTTTTCTGCCACTCCCTCACGTCAAGCATGAAAAAGGAGGGCAGGTCTTTCCGGAGAACCAGATCGAGGAGATCAAGAAACAAGAAGGACGTTCCCTGGAACGCTTCGATGTCCAGTTTGATTTGCCCGAGTATTTTTTGCCGGAATTTCCGCCACCCATTTATCTGAACTCGCGTCCTGATTTAGGCGATGTTTCTCAGGACCAGGTGCTCACGATCAAGAACTATTACGGTATTTTTCACGGCATACTGACACCGGTTCAGATGGAAGGTCTCCGTCTTCTGCTGACTCCGTTTCCGCAGCAGCAATTCAATCAGACCGAGGATCGCAAAGTGGAAGAGCCAAGCCTCGGGGTGTCCTGTCTGGATTGTCACACCAACGGTCATACGAACGGCGCGTTTCATCTGAATCCCGATACGCGACCCCAGGCCACCCGGTTTCGGATCGATACGGTTAGCCTTAGAGGTCTTTTCAATCAACAGATTCATGGGTCCAAACGATCCTTGCGCTCGGTCGAAGATTTCACCGAATTCGAACAGAGGACCGCGTATTTCGACGGCGACCATGTGATCGCGGCCAAAAAGGGAGTTCACCTGCCGGACCGCTCCAGCCAGGTCGCGATGATGGCCCAGATGCAGAACATGTTGGATTTTCCGCCCGCGCCGAAGCTAAATCTGTACGGCAAACTCGATCCGGTAAAGGCGACGCAAGAGGAACTGCGAGGCCAGGAACTGTTCTTCGGAAAAGCCCAATGCGGGGGTTGTCATCAGGCGCCGTTCTATTTGGACGACAAAATGCACGATTTGCGGGTGGATCGGTTTTATAAACCGCAGATGATCAATGGCCAGTGGATTCACGCGGAAGGACCGATCAAAACGTTTACGCTTCGCGGGATCAAGGATTCTCCGCCCTATCTGCATGACGGACGGCTGCTCACGCTCGAAGATGCGGTCGAGTTTTTCAGCCTGGTCCAAGGTTTGCGGCTCACCTCGAAAGAGAAACAGGATTTGGCGGCATTTCTTTATGCGTTGTAAGACCTGGCCGGGGCGCGCTGAAATTTTCCGCCGGCGGTCGATATTTTCAGGGACTGAGCGTGGTTCAAGACACGCATTCCGGGGGCGCGCCGATTTTTACTAACGTTGTTGATTGGGTACGGCTATTGCCTGAGTTCGTTTGCGAAATTCGCTCTAATGCGATCATTTCAATCTTAATAGGATCAATACAATGAAGACAAAATTATTTTCGAAATTAAACCAATTCAATCGTCGCGTTGAGGGTCGGATTCTTCCTCCCTTGATTCTGTGGATGCTCGGAGTACCGGGCGGCCTGGTGCTGATTTTGTGGCTTTTCTTCTTTCGGGATTAGAGCGGCGCCATCGAGGTGTTTCGGGGCGGAACTTGATACGGAATCCTAACCGCCGGCCGGTGTGCGGCGGTTATTTCCGGGTCCGCGAGGTCAGTTGTCTGGACGAAAAGCGGCCATCGGCTCGTGTCCGTGGACATTGAAAGCGAAGGTTGATATTTTGCCGAGTCGGCGCTGGAGCAGCGATGCCGGGCGGCTGGAAGCGGAAGCCTTAAAAACCAGGATCGAGGTCCTGAGTCAGGCGTTCGAATTGCAGCGTGACCAAAAAGCGACCTGGCATCGGCGGTATCGGATATTCAATTTTGCGGTAGATCATTCCAGATTGGTCGAATAGAAAAGTGAAATCAACCGGCGGATCGATCAGCTCGAAACCGATCAACGCTTGATCGTTCTTTCGCTGACGAATTGGCAGAATCAGCTCATCACTCTGAACAATGCGATTGAAAATGATCCGTCGCCTTCGGTTCTTAAGTGGTTACCGGTCCAGCAGAAGCAGATCCGGCAGATTATTACCAGCCTGCAGGAGTGTAGTACCAGGCATTTCTCGAAAACACCCGGCGGCTGCACGGGAAGCTGGTGGCCAAATCAATGACCGGTTGGCCAGCAGGACCTGGGGCGAGTAGTTCGAGCTGGTAATCTATTTCGAAATCAATCAGAAAAAGATCGTCAATTGGCTTAATGCCGCCACCGCGATAGATTGCTTGCCCTGCAGAATTTCGGCGTTGATATCACCGCGCTGGTGGCCGGGGCGGGACTTGGAATCGGCGGCATCGCAGCCGCGCTTGCCTTACAGAGAGTCTTGGGGATTTGTTCTCGTCACTCTCGATCGTTCTCGACAAGCCGTTCGTCTTCGGCGACTTTATCGCTTTTGACAATACGTTCATGGGGACGGTCGAAAATATCGGAATCAAGACGACGCGGATGCGCAGGCTGGATGGCGAGCAGATCATTTGCTCGAACAGCGACCTGCTCGGTAGAAGATCCCTTCGATCCTGCGCGAGATTATCGAATCCCAACAAGACACCAGATTCTACCGCGCTCATTTTTTCAGGTATGGAGATTTTGCGTTGAATTTCGAAAACGTCAATTACGTCCTGAGTCCCGATTGCAACCTCTATATGGATATCCAGCAAACCATCAATCTCCAAATTTTCAGGCGCTTTACAGACGAAGGAATCGAATTCGCTTTTCCTAGCCAATCGCTGATCGTGCAAACGGACTCCAGAGGGCCGGACATCCTTGCCGCGACCGTACCGGAGGGTGATTACCAGCTAATACCGCGCGCCGCCATGCTTCTTGTAGAAATCCTATTCGTTTAGAAATCCGTATTCGTTCGATGAAATCGTCGCCACGCGCCAATATCAAACAACGGCGGCGCCACGCCGCGGCTGGAATTAATGGCGGGTTTTTCCTGATTTATTGGACGAGCGGTCGAACCTTCATCATGACCGGTCCGGCCGTCGGGTCGGGTCCGGTCCGGCTCGAATCCCTTTGCGCCGGATCTATTTCGAATCCTCGCGCCGGTTGCGTTCGATTTGCTGGTTCGGAGAAATATATTCGCCGTCTTTGTATTGCTGCACGTCAGCCGGATGGTCCGTCTTTCGCGCTTCCTCGAATTTGACTACTTCCTGGAGCCTGGAAAATTCCGCTCGATCCAGCAATCCATCCAGATCCTTGTCGAGTTTGTCCCAATATTTCGACACTTCTTCGCTGCCGAACGCCTCTTCCCGGCTGATTGATCCATCATTATTGGTATCGATGTTCTCCATGGACGGATATTTCGTGTCCGGCGCAGGCTTGGATTGCCGGCCTTCGTCGTCGCGCGAAGCGGCTGCCGCAGCCGCGGTAAACAGAATCGCGGAAATCAATAAGCCGGTAATAATAAAATTGTTCGTCATAATCCTTTCATCCTAAAGAAATTGTGGATCGGGTTCCTGACCGAACCGTCGCAATCAGAAAAATTTTCGGTTCGATACTTCCCGTTTAAACGTTACATGATTATGTCGTAAGCAATAAACCCGCCACTTGGTAAGAAACGAACTCAGAATATGAAACGATCGCGGTTCGGATCAATAAAAGCCGCTCTCTGCCGATCAGAGCCCGGTCGTGACCGGGTAGTGGCCTACAAGACCGAGTACGCCGACGATGATGAGGTACACCGCGATGATGTAGTTCAGCAAAGCCGGTCGAAGCAGTATCAGTATTCCGGCAATAATGGAAATAATAGCGGTTGGAATGTACATGGTCTTTCGTTTTTATTCGCTAGAACCAAAAATAAAGTGAGCGCGAACGCCGGTTCGCACCGGCCTATCTACAGCGAGACGCGAGGCTTTCCGTGGTTTTCACCAATTCATTCCACGCCTTTTCCGCACCCGTTTTAAGATCTTCCCACGCGTGCTCGTCGCCGTCGCGTATATCCTGGAGCCGGCTCGCTACTTTGGACCGCTTTTTCTGCAAGCCAGCGATCTGGTTGTCCAATTCCGCCCTCGCGTCGGCTCGCAGTGTTTTCGTGTTGGCCTTGATATGGTCCAGCTCGGCATCCCAATCGCTAAGCTGTGCTTCCAGCTTTTCGAGGCAACTCTTTTTCGGCTTGGAAAATTTTCTGGTATCAGTGTTGGTTTCCTGCATGGCTCATCTCCGCACGGGGTCTGACAGGAGTTCTCGCAAAACGCAGAAAAGGTTACTTCGGGTTAGCTTTCTAGTTGCACGTATTTGAGAGAACCGATTACGGGTGCGATCGCGTACTCTGGGCAGCTTGGTTACTGCGTGAACCTAAAGTGTGTGCTTATTTATTGCCCGGATACCAAGCGGTTTCGTCGCGACCGCTTGATATAGAGAAAGCAATCGGCGTGCCATCAAAATTTTAAAACGATTTAAATCAATAACATCGCGGGACACATCCAAGCAGAGTGGACGAGGCAAAATTATTGAGGCCGGATACGGCGGATTTTCTTGGGTTTGATCTAGTAGGAGAATAACCGTAGTTGTAAGATTTACAAAGTAACCGATCGGTATTTGATTAGCCGTACATGTAACTTTTTCAATGAAACTCGTAAATGTTACGAATGAAGCAGCACGCATTCCCGGAATACGGTTTTCAATCACAGAAAAGGGTAACAACGCGGTGTTGATTCGGAAAACCATGCCGGAAAACCCTGCCTACAGGGATATCTCGGCGGTACTAAGAATCGCAATTTCGTGCGCATGTGAAACCGCCGGTTAGTCCCATGCCGGAACCGTTATCGTCCGTTTCCAAAGGGCCGCCCGATAGCGTGTTTGCCAGAACGAGTTCCAGGCGACTTACTGTTTGGCATCTTGTTTGCCGTAATTGTATGAAATTAACTTTTGTATCGCGCCGACAGAATTCAGCAGCGTAACAACGCGGGATCGAATCTTTGTTTGACGGGTATACAAACCGATGGCATTTCAATTGCGACATGACCGCAGAATCGTAAATCAACGTTCCGAGAGTTCAATAATGGCTACCGTAATCCAGGAAGAAATCCATTCTTATCCATCACCTCATTGTACGATCAGTTGGGGCGCCGTGATCGCAGGCCTGGTCTTCATGTTTGCATTAAGCTGGTTGCTGCTTACCCTCGGTTCCGCGGTTGGATTGAGCGTGTCTGATGTGCCTGACCCGAATCGCACGGAACCTCAGAAGATGGTATTCAGTTTGAGTCCATTCGCTTGGGTTTTCATCAGCACCCTGGCCGCTTTTTTCCTTGGCGGCGTCATGGCGGGACGTTTGGCCGGCAAAGCCGATCGGATTCTGGGAATGCTGCACGGTGTGACGGTTTGGGCCAGTGCCGTGATTTTGTCGCTGGTTCTAGGCTCGTTCGGAATTGGCGGGGTTACAATTTCATCGATGAATATCGCCAACACCAACGAGTTGATGCGTAGCCACGGGATGCAAACGAAGGACCTACCCGCCGATTCGAGGCCGTTGGGCGAGATCGGCATAAAGGGAGTAGTCGTGCTATCCGCGAGCGAAAATCCCCTAGGGGATGCACCGACAGGCAATGAAAATGGCCATGTCTTGCTGGAGTACGCCGCGGGTACCCATTGGCTGGTGTTTGTAAGCAATGCCACTGCGCTCGTTCTAGCCATTTTGGGTAGCTCGATCGGTGCGGCCGGCGTCGCCCGCACGTATTTACGCAACCGGTTTTAACGGTTGTACTGCGACGCCAACTTTCCGACTGCCGCAGCCGGCGGGCGTTCTAAAACGGTTAAGAGCATCCGAAGAGCAGTTCCAAACAAAATTGAACGGGGAAAATAACAGAATTGCCGCCGATCACGTATTGTATGAGCCGAGCAACAATAATACGGAATAGTGATCCGCAACGAATTGTTAATAGACTTTTTTATTTTATTGCAATAAATCGGGCTTAAGAAAAGATTCTTCGCCCGATTTAAGGCTTGTTTTGCATCTTTGGAGGTTTCAATCTGCCTTTAATAGCGGGGTGACCGACGTCGCGAAAGTCGGAGCCCCGATAATTGGAGGCGAGATAATTGATCTTTGCTCCATAGGACTGAAAAATAGAATTTCGATAAAAGAAGCCCTATCAGAATGCCTTCGATTGCCAATTTTAAAAATACTAATGCCATTAGATTATCACTCCACATAAAATATATATCAACTGCACAATGGTAGTAATCCAACCTGGTGGTATTACATCTATTGACGATTACCAAATACCAAGATTCATACTTATTCAGGATGAGATGCAGTCCTATTACTCGGTCACCCGACTAACCATCTTTATTGCTTCGCAGATAGGCCACGCAATAAATGTAGGCGGTATTTGTCAAAGCTTCCGGTTTCCTTCCGAATCCCAAACCTTGGCTCTTTGCGGCTAAAGTATAGCATATACTGTGCCTTTTGCTTTTTCTCAATCCGGATATTAATTTGGCGAACGTGTCTTAAGCGGATTTCATCCAATATAATATTTCTGAATGCATTGCAAATACGACGGATTGGTGACAAGTAGAGCCGGCGAATTCAATCGATGAAAACCAAGCTTCGCCGGCGCCTGCGTTTCGACGTTACCGGCCGAATACCCATTCCCCGAGCATATCACATAATTTTTTCAATATATTAACCCCTATTTGGTAATAAAGCGGATTCTGATCGAAAGACTAATCCGAAGCGGTCCTGATAAGATGGAGGTGAAGTTCTGTTATTAACGGAACGGTTCGGGAAACGCAGAATAAATCAATGCTGAATTACTCGGTGGTCGGCAACACCAAATGTGATCTGACGTCACCCTATAAAAGTAAAAGGCTTGTAGCGTTCGTTTTCGGCAGCGCATCCCGGCACTATGGTGCCTTTACGGTCCGATTTTCCGCTCGTGTTCGCCAGGAAATATAAATAGCGCTCGGTTCAATACTCGAATTCATAGATTACTCCGACGCTGCTGGTTCCGACGCTGCCTGCGGTACCGGCGGGTGCGCCGGTACCGACGCTGCTCTCGAGCTTCAGCCCTTTGGCCACGTCGATCTGCACCGTGGCCTGACTGCCGGTGCCGGTGACACTTTGCCTGGTTCCAACGTACACTCCCGGTGCGACATAGCGCCCGGCTTCCAAGGTCGGGCTCCCCGACTTGTCGGCTCCAACCGATAACCGGTCCAGGCCGAGTCCCTTGCGTACGGTCTCAAGCGAATCGCCGCCGCTGGGCACGATGCCGGTCAGCGAGCCGACCGCGGAGGCGATCTGGACCCATTCGAGCGGGCTTAAATTCGCAGTGCCGCGGCCGAACAGCAGTTGCGCCAGCACTTCATCGGGAGGCAGTGAAGGTTCGCTGCTCAGTGTGATTTTCGGCTGCTTTGCGGTTCCGGCTACGGAAAGAGTCGCGGTTACATTGCCGGCGGTGGTTTCGGCGATGAACCGAAGCGATGGATTGGTCAAGCTGCCGCCATAGAAGCCAACCTCGCCCTTGCTGAAGGTCAGCGTATTTCCCGCGATACTGAACTGGCCGCGGCGCATTCCGAAACTCCCGAGCGGCTTGGGATCGACCAAAGTGCCGCGCACGCGGATCTTGCCTGACAATTCGGCGTCCACTCCGCGGCCACGGACGAAGACGGCGTCCGGCGCGGTGATGTCCAGATTCAGCTTGATCTTAGGTCCCGGTGTCGTTACCGGGGTCGGCTTTTCCCCCGGCCTACGTACGTTCAGTACGGCGATGCTCGCGGGCATATGCTCGGGAATCTTGATCTCCGCGCGGTTGATGCGGATACCGCCGGCCGCGACCATTCGGCTTGCGGCCTGGCCCCGAAGCGAGAGATCGGCGTCGAGATTGACCGTCAGCCGGTCGCTGGACAGCGGCTGGGCGTTGCGGGCCTTGAGTTGCAGATCGATGGGTATATCCCTGGCTCGTATGCCCACCGTGCCTCCCGCGCGAACCGTGCCTGGACCCGCATGGGCATCAAACCGTTCGAGGCGGAGGGTATCACGGTCGGCGCGCAGCAGCGCCGAGATCCCGGTGAGATGGGCGCCCTGGACGTAATCCAGGAATTCGCCTCCGGTCAATTCTGCGGTACCGTCGGCGCGGGGCGCGGCGAGGGAACCTTCCGCATGCGCGTCCAATTTGATCTGTCCCCGCACACGCCGGCCCTGGGCGGCCAGCAATGGCTCGAAAAGCGCCAGATCCAGTTGTCCCCGGGCGCGCAGATCCAGCGGACCTGAAGCATCGAAAGGCGCGGCTCCGGAAAGGTTCAGAGCGGTCGGACCGGCATCAAGACGGGCGTCAATAAGAGCGCCGTCACCGTGGAGATTCGCCGAAGCGGTCAGATTGGCGAGTGGCATGGCGCGTCCTGGACCGCTCCGCAGGCGGATTCCCCTGGCTTCCATGGTTATGTCGCCGCGCGGCCGGCCCGGCGGCCCGCTCAGACTCGCATTGGCCTGGAGTATGCCCTCCATTGCCAGGCCAGGGGAGGAGAGCCTCGCGAGATCCGCCGGAACATCGCGCACCGAAATTGTGAGGTCCAAGTCCGGAGCGACCCGACCCGCGGCGTTGAGTTCTCCGTTCTTCCCGAGTCCAACCCGCAGCCGGTCGATGCTTATTCTATCCCGGTATGCAATGCCCGCGGGTTCAAGAAGTTTCAGGCTTTCTTCCTTCCACGCGGCCTCCAGCGCGGACAAAGTGACCCGCGCGGCCGGAACATCGAGGATCGCCGCGCTGTTCAACCGGGCGTCGGAACCGTCAAGGTCTTTCAGATTGGCAGTAAGGCGTAACGCCAGCGCATCGTCGGGTCCGGCCGCTTCAAGCCTCGCTGAACCGCTTGTGGCGCCTGCAATGATGCCGTCGAAGTTCAGCCGCCCGTTCATCACCGGATGCGCACCTGGGTTCGACACGGCCAGGTCCAGTTCGGCTCGTGCCACCGATGCGCCCGGAAAGCCCGCATCGCGCGCGTCCAAACGGAGATTTGCGCCGCGCGCCGTCGTCTCCAGGTTCGCTGCGACGCTGCCGGTCACCTTCCGGCCCAGCAGAGGTTGCAAATCCGCGAGCCGCGTCATGCGCAGATCGAGGTTGCCGACCGGTAGCACGGCGCCTTTCGGCAATCGAACCGCGCCTTCGGCATGTGCGCTTTTCCACGCGGCACGATCGATGTCGAGCCGCAGCACATCGTTACCGCCGGTGTACACCTTGACCGCGATATTCAGCGGCGCCCGGTCCAGCACACCGCGTGCGCGTAGCGTTCCGGTCGGTGCTCGGGGCAGACCGTGCAGGCGGACCGAGGCCGTGATGGGCCCGCGCGGCCAGTTCTCTGCCGCGAACTCCCCATTCAGATCGGCGGTAACGGCGAGATCATCGGGCCGTCCCTGCACCTGGCCCGTCGCGGCCAGCCGGCCTGAGAAACGCGGCGATAAGGTTTGAAGATTCGACAGCGCGAGATTGAAATTCAGCGCCGCCGCGTTACCCGGAATCTTCCCTTCGGCGGAAAGCTCGAGTGTTTTGCCGACGAATTGCGCTCGGGTTAAATTCACGTCGTCGCCGCGGACGGCCAGGGACAGGTCTAATTTCGCATGGTCTCCAACCAGGCCGGGGACCGGCGCCATGCCTCCAGTTACGGCGAGGCCGCCGTTTAGATCCAGCCGCAGGATTTCGCCTTCCGTGACCGCGTGGAGGTCCACCTCGGTGTTGCCGCGGAGATTCAGGCCGGCCATGGCCGCGAATGGCTCGAGGTCCGACAGCTTCAGATGGATCCGGCCGCCGGGGTTATCCGTCATGATTCCGTCGCCTTCCGCGGTGACCAGCGGATGGTGAAGGATGAAGGACAGCGGTCGTTCCTTCTTGTCGAGCCGGACCTTTCCGTCGAGCCGCAGCGGCGCCGCGCGCAGAAGGTCCGGCCGCGCTCCCGGAATCTCGATTCCATCGAGGCCGGCGCTGAAATTCAGATTTCCCGCATCACCTGTGACTTCCGCATCCAGCCGGGCGATCCGCGTACCGGCGGCGCCGAGTGCCTCGATTCGCAGCACGGCGCGGGCCGTGGGCCGAGCGAAAGGCCCGCTCAGGTGCGCGTCCAGATCCACGGAGCGCCAGGAGAGATCCGGCCGCAGTTCGAGCGCCGGCGACCTGGCGGTCACGGTTAGATCGGCGGCTTGCCGGTCAAGGTCCAGCGTCCCTCCGGCTTCGGCTTTGATGGGGCCCGCTTTCAGCGCGAGCGTGGTTTGAAGACCGGCGAGGGGTCCTTCCACCGCGGCATCAAGCTTTAGCGGGCCCAAGCCCGCGGGAAGACCGGCCAGCCCGGACAACAGGCCCGCGCCCGGTTCCCCGGCGGTCAGGCGGGCGCTCAGCCCGCCGGGCTCCATACGGCCGCGCAAGGTATATAGGCTTTCACCATCGATTCGCCGCACGATAAGGTCCACAGTGCCGCGGTTCGGCGTCTCAATCCGGCCGCTGCCTTCAATCGCCAGAGCCGCTGCGACGCCGGCGAAATCCTCAGCAAGTTCTAGCCGGTCGACGTGCAGCGATTCGAGCGCGATGCGGACCGGAAGGTTGAACCCGGCCTTTTCTTCCGCCTGTGATTTTGTGACCGGCAGACGGTCCAAAGCGATGTGCCGCGCCTGCAACCGGTCGATGACGGCGCGACCGGTAAGCAGCCGGCTCGGCGCCCAGTCCAGCCGAAGGTCGTCGATGGCAAGCCAGAGGCCGTCGCGATCGTTCAGTTCGACACGCCCGACTCGCAATGCGTCGGGAAACCGGCCGTCCAGCCTCGCGATCCTCACTTCGCCCCCGGTCAGCCGCGCCACCTGATTTTCGATGAAATTGAAACCCGCAGGCGTGTTGGCAAGAATCAGCAGGATGGCGACAAACCCCAGCAGAACCGCCAGGCCCCAGCCGATCCAGCGGACCGTGCGCACCATAATCAAAACGCCTGCCCCAGGCCAATGTATATTTCGAAGGAGTTGCTGCCCGGCAGCGGATTCACGGGCACCGCGAAATCCACTCGGATCGGTCCGAATGCAGTGTAATACCGTGCCCCCACGCCGGCGCCGATGCGCCAGGTTCCGGTGAAAAAGGTCGAATCCACGGTGACCTGACCGGCGTCCAGGAAGGCCACGGCGCCATAGGAATTCAGAATACGCTGGCGGAATTCCAGCGTTCCGGCGGCCAGGGCGGTACCTCCCTGCGGCGTCTCGTCAGGAAACTGGGGGCCGACGGATTGGTATTTGAATCCGCGTACTGTCGCGCTGCCGCCCGCGTAGAATCTTTTGTCCGGCGGCAACTCGAACTGGCTGGCGCCTTCGGCGAGCCCGAGGGTGCCGCGCAACGCCAGGACGCTGCGACCTGATTCGCTCAGATCCAGATAGGTTGAACCCGAAGCCTGCAGCAACACAAAAGGACTGGCCGCAGGCCCGGCCAACGGATAGGTCGGTGTTATCGAAGCCGAGGCACGGATGCCTCGCGTGGGGTCGAGCAGATTCGCGGTATCGTCGTACTTCGCCTCCATCGGGAGGCCGATCAGCGTGAAGTCGCTGGTAGTCCCTTGCTGGCGGATGCGTTCCTGCTCGGCGGACAGGCCGATGCCGGCGCTCCAATGGTCCGCGAACTTTCGGCTCAGTAACACGCTTAACGTGGCGGCCTGGCGGTCGTACGCGATCAGGTTCTGCTTGACTGCGCCGAGATTCGCCCGCAAGGACTGTTCGCGCCGCAGAAAATCGGGCTTCAGAAAGGATAACAGAATGTTGTAGCCGATCCCGCGGGTGCTGTTGCCGCCGATTTGGGTGACCCCTGCGGTCAGGCCGAGTTGCTCCGCATTGCCCAGGAAATTCCGGTTTTGCCAGGAGGCGGAAACGCTTCCGCCGATGTCGGTCGAGAATTCGCCGTTGAAACTTACTCGGTGGCGTTTGCGTTCGCTGAGACGAAATTCGATGGGCAGCCGGCCGTCCGCATCCGGCGCGTCGGCCGGGAGGACCTGGACCGAGGAAAAAACGCCGATTGCCATCAGGTCCTGCCTGGCCTTTTCCAGCATGGCGGGATTGAACCGTTCGCCGGGGCGAACCAAAAGGCGCCGTTTAACGAATGATTCGTTCAGTTGTTCCAATCCCGTTACCGTGACGGCGCCGAGGTCCAGGCGCGGACCCGGGGCTGCCGGATAGGCGACATCCAGGGTGTTCTCGTCGTCGCGTATGATCGCGACAGGTTCTTCCACCTTCGCGAGCGCATGGCCTTCGTCAAGCAGGGCGTCCAGCAAACGTTCCCGCGCCGCAAGCACGTCCGCGGCAACCGCCGGCGCTCCAGGCGAGAGTCTGAGCTTTTCCGTTGCGGCCTCGGGTAGGTCCCCGCGGATTTCGACCTTGCCGAGATGATACAAAGGCCCTGTTTCGACCATGACTTCCACGGCCACCGGCGGTTTCGCGGGCGCTCGTTCAAGGTGATCCGTCAGCCCGGGATCGTCGATACCCGTCCCCGCGATCCGGATCACGGTCTTGCCCTCGTAGTAACCAAAGCTGTTCAGCGCGGTGCGGAAACGTTCCTGATCCCCGGTCGCGCGGATCACCAGAGCGAACGGTCCGACCGGCGCCTCCTCCCTGAGGCTGACGAGCATCGAATAACCGGCCAAAGCCTGATTGAGATTTTTCACACCGGTTTTGGAGATTGAGACCGTATAAGGCTGGGGATCTGCCGCGCGCGCCGCGGGTGTGAGCAGGATAATGAACAGAACCGCGGCGAGGCAACCGTTCGTCATATCGTGTTCCAACCTCATCAGGCTTGTTACGGGCAAAGTGTCCGCCTCCACCCGCCAGCGCTCTGAATAGCCCTTTTTCGCCGCTGCGTGAAATTTAACCCACAACTATAATACCATCTTTTTTATCGTCGAAGCCGGGCGCTACAGCTACGGCGCAGTCGGGGTAGAACTTCCAGGCTTTTGCTTGATCGAATATGCAACCTGACGTTAATGTAGGTGCGAGATTTATCGCACAGATTTTGCTGAATAGGTGAATAAATATCGCACCTCTATGAATATTCGCCGGTTCCCTGGCGCGATCGGTTTTCGAGCATGACTCGTGCGCTCGATGAAGCCTTGATCCAGCCCGTGTATTTTTTGGACACGGAGCCCTGTGTCGACGCAATACTTGCGCGGTTGGGCACGACTCTGGTGGTCGCCGCGCCTCTCGGAGTCGGCAAACCCAATCAATTGCTGAACGCTCTTTTCCGGCGCCGGTGAACGACTCCCGGATTCATTTGAAAATCATCACCGGGCTCTCCCTCGAAGTGCCCAGTTCACAAGAGGATTTGCAACGGCGTTTTCTCGAACCGTATGTCGCGCGCGAGTATGCCGGCTACCCGGAACTGGACTACATCCGGGCGCTAAGATCCGGGTCCCTGCCTGCAAACGTCGAAATCGCGGAGTTTTTTCTGAATCCTGGCCGGTTTCTGGACATTTCGCCGGCTCAGCAGAACTTTATTAGCAGCAACTACACGTCGGCCGTGCGGGATCTGATGGACAACGGCGTGAATTTGTTGGTTCAGATGGTAAGCAAACGATCGGTCGACGATTGTGTGTCTTTCAGTCTGAGCTCGAATCCCGACGTTACGTTGGACCTGGCTCCGATGCTGCGGGCCGCGGTATGGAATGGCAAAGCCGTGGCAGTGGTTGGTCAGGTGAATAATTGTCTGCCGTTTATGGGCCGAGACGCCGCCATCGAGCCCCAATTTTTCGATTTTGTTATCGATAATCCGGCATTGGAATTCGCGCCTTATGCGGTTCCGAACCCCCGGATCGACGTTGCGGGCCACCTGATCGGATTCTATGCCAGCACATTGATTCAAGACGGCGGAACCCTGGAAGTGGGCTTCGGCTCGCTGAGCGACGCCGTATGCAACGCGCTGCGTATGCGTCACGAGCACGCCGAGGTTTATCGGCGAGTACTCACTGAACTTCGATGTTTTGAAAATTACGCCGGGCTCATCAATCGGACGGGCGGTACGCAGCCCTTCCTAGAAGGCTTGTACGCGGCCAGCGAAATGTTTTCCAATGGACTCCTGCAACTGCTTCTGCGCGGCATCATCCGACGGAAAGTTTATGACGATTTAACCCTGCAGGAATTATTGAATCAGGGTCGAATCGAGGAAAGGATCGGTATTGACACACTCCGGCGCCTGCTCGACGAGAAAGTGATTCGGCCGCGGTTAACGCCGCAGAATTTCGCATTCCTGCAAAAATTCGGGATTTTCCGGGACGATGTAGACTATCGCAAAGGTTATATTCATGCGCCGGCGCATGGCCGGATCGAAGCAGATTTGACGGCGGCTTCGAACCTCGAAAAAATCGCAGCGTGGGTATTGGGTGAAGAGTTGAAGCAGGGTACCGCGATTCATGCCGCGTTCTTTCTGGGTCCGCGCGAATTTTATGAAACCTTGCGCGCGATGGACGAACGGTTGCTCGATTCGATCTGCATGACGCGTGTGAGCAATGTCAACCGATACCGGGTAAACGAGGAGTTGATCATCGCGCAACGGCGGCATGCTCGATTCGTCAACACGGCGATGAAGGTCTCCCTGGACGGCGCGGTCGTATCCGATGCCCTCGAGGATGGACGCATTGTAAGCGGAGTCGGCGGGCAACACGATTTCGTCGTCATGGCCCAGGGCTTGCCCGGCGCGCGCTCCATCCTTATTTTGCGCAGCACGCATCGGCGCAATGGAAAATTGGAGTCAAATATTGTTTGGCGATACGGACACTGTACCATCCCGGGCCATCTTCGCGACATCGTGATTACGGAATATGGGATCGCCGATATCCGGGGCAAGGCCGCAAAGGAGGTCGCGGCCGCTTTGTTGAATATCGCCGATTCGCGGTTCCAAAGCGAGCTTCTGGACCGGGCCAAACGTGCGGGCAACCTGCCAGCGAATTATCAAATTCCCGAGCCATTTCGCGACAACCGGCCGGAACGCCTGGACTCGATTGCAACCTCGCGCCACGCGCAGGATGTTTTTCCCGACTATCCGTTTGGCAGCGCGTTGACCAGCGAAGAAATACTTTTAAGCACGGCCATGCGTTCGCTTGAGGATAGGACGGCGACGATACCGGGGTTGATCCGCACGATAACCGCGGCATTGAAATCAGATCTTCGGGACAAGCGATTACGGCCCTATCTAAAAAGATTGGACCTCGAGCAGCCATCCGGATGGCGCGAATGGTTGAACGCGAACATGATTTCGGCCGAAGTGGAAAAATTAACGTCGAGGTCGGATCAGCGCCCCGACAGGGCGCACAATCAGCCTGATTAGAAATTTGAAAGTCGATCCGGTGGCCCTCGTCCGGCGGGAAGCACGGCCTGGAAAACTGATAGAACCAAAATTGCTCAGGGTTCGAAGCGAACTCGGAACCCGATGACCAGTAACGCTATCCCGCTGAATAGCGCTCCTGCTATAAAGGTCTGCGGTGCGCCGAAACGATCCCATAACAGTCCGGCCAGGGCGCTGGCCGCGAGCATTACCAGCCCGCTGAGCAGATTGAAGAAGCCATAGGCGGTGCCTCGCAGATCCGCCGGCGTCGCATCTGCGACCATGGTCGCGAGCAGACCTTGCGTGATGCCCATATGCAAGCCCCATAGCATGATGCCGATCCATATCCAGGGTGCGTGGCTGCTGTAAGCCAGCACGTTATCCGCGCCGATCAGGACTATCATCCCGGCCGTGAGCAACCTGGTATGCTGCAATCGGTCGGAGAGTTTTCCGACGGGATAGGCCGTTGCCGCATAGACGAGGTTCATGCAAATCAGCACCAATGGCGCGAATGCGATGGCAAGGCCGCCTTGCAGCGCGCGCAATATAAGGAAGGCTTCACTGAACCGGGCGAGGGCAACGAACGAGCCTATTGCCACCACCCACCAATAGCTGCGCGAGAGCCGTGCCAGCTGCTTGCGCCGGAACGGATTGACGGGCGGGTCCCCCGCGTGTTTCGAGGGTTCCTTAACGCCGAAAAACAGCAGCGCCACGGCCAGAAATCCGGGTATCACAGCGATCCAGAAGACGGCGCGGAAATCATTGTCCCAAAGAAGCATCAACGCCATGGCAAGCAACGGTCCCAGAAACGCGCCCACCGTGTCCAGCGATTGCCGTAAACCGAAGGCCGCCCCACGCAATTCGGGAGGTACAAGATCCGCAACCAGCGCGTCCCGCGGCGCCCCGCGGATACCCTTGCCGATCCGGTCGATTAACCGTGCCGCCAGGACAAGGCCGGGACTTGCCGCCAACGCGAATAGCGGTTTGGCGCTGGCGCCGAGGCCATACCCGAGCAGAGCGAGCGGTTTGCGTTTACCCCAGAAATCAGACAGCGCGCCGGAGAACACTTTCACGATCAATGCGGTGGCTTCCGCAGCCCCTTCAATCAATCCGACGAGAAATGCCGTCGCGCCGAGCGATGTAATCAAGAACACCGGAAGCAGGCAGTGGATCATCTCGGACGATACATCCATCAACAGACTGACGAAGCCGAGCACCCAAACGGAGGCAGGAATTCGAACGCCGGCGGGTAGCGGAATCATGTGGGTTTTGGCTGTTCATCGAGTGCGTCGGCAATCGTGTCGCCGGCCCCGGCCAATGTAACGGCTAAGGCAGTCGTGAGCAAGCGCTACGGGCAGTGGCGCCAGCGGGGGAGCGGGGTAGGGTAGTCGAACTATGGAAGAAGCAATACAGGCGGGCGAAAAAAATCTCCGGGCGGAATTCCCGATTCCCGGTTACGGGACCACCTGCCCACCGCCCGCTTTAGCGGGCGGTTGTTAAATCTGAACTGCATTGGGGATAGGATACAGACTCAGGAGCCACGCCTGAACAGGCCAAGAACGGACTGCCGACAAACCTGAGGGTTAAAGCCGACACAGTCCCGCAAAATATACAAACCGACGAGATCGCGGCTCGTATTTTCAAGGACGGCCGCTTTCCGTTTCCGGTTCGAATCGCAAGAACTCCGCCTTGTCGAGTTGTCCATCGGCGTTCCGATCCAGCTTTGACCACTGCTGTTTAACCGCGGGAACGTTTTGAACTTCTGCTTGATCGAGGGACCCGTTTCGATTGGAATCCAGATCGCCAAACTGCAACGGAACTTCTCGAGAGGTTTCAGCCTGAACGGGAGACGCTGGAATGTCCCGCGCGGGTGCGGTTTGGTCTTTTGTGGTCGCCTTGTCCGGCACTCCCTTGACTACCTCGGCCTCATGCTTCGTGACCGGAACATCGCTGCCCGTCGATTCGGCCGCCATCAAATGGGTGCTGCTCAGTCCCAGGGCCAAGGGTACAACAAGAATCTTGATTATCTGCATGGTTCACCTTTCCGCGTTAGTTTAAATCGCATTTTTTGATGCAACATGAATGCCATGAAAAATTGTGGGAAATCGCTTCTCAAAGCGCTTGAATTTACGTCCAATTTACAGCGAGCGCGCGTTGGCGTCCCTTGCATAGCTTTGGCGAAGAATTGTATTTATTACGCTATAAACAATTACATCGGACTCGCCCCGTAGGCGAGACATCGTATCCGGTCAATTCTTCCGTCTTTTCCCGGAATTGACTTTGCCGCGTGAAATCCAGGAGACGCTGAAAAGGTTCATCGAAATAACGGCGATGATGAATGATCAGATCGAAAAGTTCATAAACCAACGGAATGAAATCGAGACCGAATTTTTTGGCGGCCGAAGTCTCTTCGAACTGCATCGAGAACGGTTATTGAATTCCCACACAACACCCGTTCAAGCTGTAAATCGTGACTTCCGGCCAGAACCGGAGGAAGACCCATTCGACGCGGCATTCCGGTATGCTTCATTATCAGACGATTCATGAGGGAATGGAAGAAACGGAGTTTTGCGGAAAAGACGGATGACCGGTGGGGAAAGGCGACCGGGCGCCCTGATGAAACTCCGTCCGGGACAAATTCAGCACCGCGCGGCAACGGCGACCACCTGCCAATCCCTGCTCCTGATCTGAAAAACCCAATGCGAAAATACACGCGAATTTCGGGTACGGGATATAAATCTGTTTGAATGGATAAAACTTTGCGGTAAAGTTTCGGATGACCGCTTGATAGCCAGGAATCGATCGGGTGGGCAGTTCCCGTTCAATCGATTCATTCGTTCAATTCCCGTGTCGATTGATGAACTTGCCATTGTCCCAGAAAAACTTGCTTCGACTCCTGAGTGATGGCCGATTTTGTTCCGGCAATTTTCTCGCGGAGGAACTCGGAATCAGCCGTGCGAGCGTATGGAAGCAAATCAATAAGATCGCCGGACTCGGTATCGCCGTCGATGCGGTATCCGGCCGCGGCTACCGTCTGGTACGGCCGCTCGAACTGCTGGATGAAACCGCTATTCGCTCCTGGTTCAGCACGGAAGTAAACGAACGGATCGGCGCGTTCTATCTCCATGATCAGATCGATTCGACCAACCGCTTTCTAAGTTCTGAAACATTTGGGCCGGAGTTGAATGGCGCAATCTGTCTCGCTGAATGCCAAACCGCTGGCAAAGGGCGCCGCAGACGAACCTGGATTTCACCCTTCGGCAATAACGTTTACCTGTCATTGGCATGGCGGTATCCGGGCGGGCCCGGCAGTTTGTCGGGTCTGAGTCTTGCGATCGGCGTCGCGGTTGTCCGCGCGCTGCGCGCACTGAATGTCGACGGGGTGGGTTTAAAATGGCCGAATGACATTTTATGGAATGCCAAGAAATTGGGCGGGATTTTGATCGAGCTGTCCGGAGATGCTCAGGGTCCTTGTATCGCCGTGATCGGTTTAGGTCTGAATGGCGCGATGAGCCTGGAAGAAGGCGCGGCAATCACACAGGAATGGGTGGATCTGGACACGATTACTCATCATTCGATGCCGGGCCGCAATCGGCTGGTGGGAACGCTTATTAATGAAATCCTGCCGGTTGCAGCCGAGTTTGTTCAGACCGGTCTCGCGCCTTTTTTGGAGGAATGGACGGCAGCGGATTGTTTACACGGGAAAGAAGTGATTCTCCATTCCGGAAAGCGCAGCATCGCGGGCACGGTGGCTGGTATCAACGGCGACGGGCGGATCCAGCTCTATTCGGAAGACGGTGAGTTACGCAGCTATGGATCGGGAGAAGTCAGTTTCCGTATCAACATTTTCTGAATACCCTTACGGGACTGCCGGACATGGTCAATGCTTTGCGGCAGGAAAAGCCAATCGTGTCTCTGACCCGAAACCGGACGGAGTGTTTTCTGGAATCCTTCGATTCGGGCAGCATCTGATTGCGAACCGGTAGGGCTACATGATGTCTTCTCTGCTGATCGATATGGGGAATTCCAGCATAAAATGGGCGGTCAAGCGCCACGATCGTCTGGAAATCGGAAAACCGATTATGCCGATCGGCGGGAATTTCGATTTTGGCGAGGCTTGGAAATACATTGATCCTCCGGCAAGAGTCCTGGTTTCTAATGTATTGGGTAAGGATGCCGGTCAAGCTCTTCAGCAGTGGATTCGAAGGCATCGGGCGGTCACGGCGGAGTTCATCCGGTCCTGCGCCCGGGGTTATGGAGTCGAAAACGGGTATCTGATACCGGAACAGCTGGGCGCCGACCGATGGATCTGCTTGATCGCGGCCCGTGCCGAATTCAAAGGGCCGGTTTGTATCGTCGATTGCGGCACGGCGATTACTGTTGATGTTCTCGATGCGACCGGGCGGCATCAGGGCGGCGTTATCTGCCCCGGGGTGAGACTGATGCAGGACGCGGTGATCCGGGGAACCCGAAAACTGTCGTGGGACGGAGTGGTTCGAGGCCCTGTGCTCGCGCGCGACACCGGCGCCGGAATCCATAGCGGCAGCGCGAACGCCGCGGCCGGCATGATCGAGAAAGTGCTGGCTGAAGCCGAACGGGAGATGCGTGCCAGACTCACTCTGGTGATTACCGGCGGCGGGGCGGAAGCCGTCGTGGAGAGACTTCGCGTCGATTATATATCCGTTCCGGATCTGGTATTGAAGGGTCTGGCGGTAATCGATTCCGAGGGCTGGCCCGGAGTGGTGAAAGATCCGACTGCTCAACCGATTTAAGTGAACCGGTCGGCCACGGAAGTTTTGAATTTTGTCTGTTCCCCCATCAGTGATTGGATGCCGTAGTGAAGTTCCTGTTCTATTTTCTGCTTTCCCTGAACGTTGTGTTTTTTCTATGGGAATACTACGGCCATTCGTCGTCCGGTTTAACGGACGAAGCCTTGCTCCAATTGCCGGACCCGGCGATCGAAAGGATTCTTTTGGTCAGCGAAATCCGGGGCAAAAGTAAATCTCCCCGGCCGGCTGTGCTCCCGGCTGGGACCGGTTTAATCCATTCGTTGACCTGCAACGCTGATTCTCTCCAATCAATGGATTTACCACTGCCGGAACCTGTCGAACCACTATCGGAAAGCTTATTGCCGGATTTGACCGGATTCGAGGCCGGATGGAAATCCCTGGAACGATCGCGCGCCGGAATTCGGTCACGAGACAGCGTTCTTGCGGAATCGCCGGGGACTGGGGAGATCCGATTATCCGGAGTTTTCGGTGCGAGCGGCCGGGACGATTCGAAGCCGTCCGTCCGGCTTGACGATGCGATCGGAACCACGGTGCAACCGGAAAATCTCTGTTACAAACTCGGACCGAGGCTTTCGAGCGACGCCTTTTTGCCGATTGTCGATCGATTCCGGAGAGACGGGGTTCCGCACTCGATCAAGGCCGAGCGTGTCGACGTAGAGACAAGCTTTATCGTCTATTATCCGGCCGCGGAATCGCCGGAAGCTTCCAAAGCCAACGTTCAAATGTTGTCAGACAAAGGGTTGCGGGATCTTTGGCTGATCGATAAAGGCGACATGCGCGGCAATATTTCCCTGGGCGTCTTCAAGACCCGCTCGCGCGCGGAAGTTTTGCAACAAGAACTCGAGGCGAAACAGATTCAGTCCCAGATTCAGGCTCAGTTGTCCAGCCGTACCGAATTTCATCTGGTCTTCAGATGGCCGCACGCGCCTCAAGAAATTCGGTCGCAATTACTGCGGCCGGGATTTGACGACAAGGAACTCACAATTGGTCCCGCCGGTTGTGACCTTTAACCGGCCACTGAAAAATCGGGGATGGCTTTATTCCACTTTTCCCTAATCCGTCCAGGATGCGACTTCGGGTTTTCCGGCGCTTGCATAGGAAAGGACAATATAGATAAAGAACTGCATTCCAAAAATCAGCGTGGCCATCAATAAATGAACCGGCTGGGCGGCCGCCGGGATATCGAGCCGGTCCATCGTGATCCCGGTTCCGATTCCCGTCACGATGAACATTCCTAATGATACCGCGCAGTAAAACAGGTAGCTTCGCGCGTCCGTTGTTTGCAGTAATCGCCAGATCAGCCAGCCGTTGGTGAACAGGATAATCGCCGCAAACGATCTGTGCACGTAAAAAATGACTGGAAAATGGCTTCTCCACAGGTGGCGGTTTTCGAGCTGATAGGCGGTTGCAATCGTATCCACCGATTCACGAACCTGGGTGCCCATCACGATCTGTGCCAGCGTCATCACCATGGCGGCTGTCAGTACCGCCTTGAAGCGCGGGTGAAGATCGATTCGGGTGGCTTGTTTGAGACGATTGCTCTGGGACCGGGTAATCGCGTAGATCAAGAGCGCAACGATCGTCAGCGCGGCGATCATGTGCACCGTGACCATGCCCGGATGAAGCTTGCTCTCGACCACTCTCGCGCCCAGCCATCCCTGAAAGCCGACCAGAAAAAGCGTAAAAAGCGACAAATAAAAGACCACTGTATCCGTTTTGCGAAATGGCCATGAGAAAATCAAGGTTAGAAAGATCAAAAAACCGATGCTTACCCCGGTCAGTCGATTCAGATATTCAGTCCAGGTCTTGGTAACATTGAACCGGGTGTTGCCATAGCCCCGTTCCGCATAGGTTCTCTGATAATCCTCGGGGAGGTCAGATGCCGAGGTCGGCGGTATCCAGCGGCCGAAACAGGTCGGCCAGTCCGGGCAGCCTAATCCGGCTCCGGACGCGCGGACAATCCCGCCGACCAGAATCAGGAAATAAACGGCAAGAATGGTCAGGCTGCCCAGAACTTTGAATTTCTGGAGGTGCGAATCGGAAATCAAGTTGAGGGTATTCTTCCAATTAACAATCGCAGGGTGCGCCGTGCGCACGCGCGAAAGCGCTTTGGGCATTTCCATAAATCGGATTCGAAGTGCTTCCCGGCTTACGCGTGTGAGTGGTGCATCTTATGCGTGCGCCCCGCGCACCCTGCGGTGGATTTCGGGATGATTGGCGGCAACCGTATTGAACCCCTGAACAAACCCTGGGCGGATTTGTTCAGAGATTCCGCGCGCCCGTCCGTCAGGCGCTTGGTTGTTTAACTTTTCTCAAATAGGGTTTGATTGTCTGCCACCCTTCAGGAAACATCTTTTTGGCGTCTTCATCCGAAACTGCGGGCACGATTATGACATCCTCGCCCTTTTTCCAATTGACCGGCGTCGCGACCTTGTGTTTCGCGGTGAGTTGCATTGAATCGAGAACCCGCAGTATTTCATCGAAATTCCGGCCGGTCGTCATCGGATAAGTCAACATCAGTTTAATCTTTTTATCTGGGCCGACGATGAATACCGAACGCACCGTCGCATTGGTCGCGGCAGTCCGGCCTTCGGATGTGCCGGCTTCGTCCGCCGGCAACATATTATAAAGCTTCGAGACCGCCAGATCGGTGTCGCCGATCAACGGGTATTTGACCGCGTGTCCCTGGGTTTCCTGGATATCCTTGAGCCATTCGGAATGACTGTGGACCGGATCGACGCTAAGACCGATGATCTTGCAATTGCGTTTGGCAAATTCCGATTCCAGGCCCGCCATGTAACCTAACTCTGTCGTGCAGACAGGGGTAAAGTCTTTCGGATGAGAAAACAAAATCGCCCAACTGTCGCCGATCCATTCATGAAAGCGGATCGGACCGATCGTCGTGTTGGCGGTAAAGTCCGGAGCTTCGTCATTGATTCGTAGTGACATATGATCTCCTCGTTTGTTAAGAAATGTTCGATACCAGTGGAAATACGATACCATCTATTAAGGGTTTATTTTGCAAGAATCTCAACTTTGATGCATTTTTTTTGACTCTAATCAGGGATGCGGCCGAAGAATGCAGGCTCTCCCAGAGAACCCCGCAATGAATAAAGACTCATTGCGGGCGGGAAAATTCAGTCTTTCTCACAACAGAGCCAATCGTTAAGGAAACGCCGGATAAACCCATCCCGGATTTCTCAGCGGTCGGCAAATCCCGAATACGATTTTGGGTCGCCTCACAAAATCAAACGCTTACACCATTTGGGTTTGGCAGCGCATCGATGCACCGCGGGAAACGCTGATTTAATCAGAGCTTCCTCACCGGTAGGGTTGATTTTATCGGTTCGGGTAATTATCGTAAACCGCTTTTCCGATGCGCTGGCGTAAAGATCGCGGATTGCGTGGCGGGCTGAGCGCCATTGTTGGGTACCATTTTTGTCCGGGCTTCGCGTTTCCCATTATGAATGTCAGATTATCATGAGTAAATTAAGGGTTTTGACCGGAATCACGACAACCGGTACACCTCATTTAGGCAACTACGTCGGCGCGATACGTCCGGCGATTGCGTCGAGCCATCACAGTAATGTCACCCCGTTCTATTTTCTCGCCGATTACCATGCATTGATCAAATGCCAAGACCCGGACCGGGTCCGACAGTCGAGCCTGGAGATCGCTGCGACTTGGCTCGCGCTGGGTCTCGATACCGAGAATGCGCTGTTCTATCGGCAGTCCGATATACCGGAAATTATGGAATTGGCCTGGATATTGACCTGCGTGACGGCCAAGGGACTGATGAATCGTGCTCATGCCTATAAGGCGGCGGTCGCGGAAAACGAACAGAGCGGGGAGAAAGATCCTGATCAAGGAATTACGATGGGGCTTTTCAGTTACCCGATTTTGATGGCCGCGGATATCCTGTTGTTCAATGCCCACCAGGTTCCCGTTGGGAACGATCAGGTCCAGCATCTCGAGATGGCCCGAGACATTGCCGGTCGGTTCAATCATATTTTCGGCGAGCACTTCGTATTGCCCGAGGCTGTGATCGGAGAAAACACCGCGACCCTCGCGGGCCTCGACGGGCGCAAGATGAGCAAAAGCTACAATAACACCATCCCGCTGTTCTTGCCGGAAAAACAATTTCGTAAGTTGATCCATAAAATCAAGACCAATTCACTGGCACCGGGCGACCCGAAGGATTCTGAAACATGTACGTTATTTGCCATCTATCGCGCGTTTGCGACCGATGACGAAGTCGGGATTTTGCGGGAGCGATATACGGCAGGCATCGCCTGGGGGGAAGTCAAGAATATTCTTTTCGAAACTCTGAACGATCTGCTTCGGGATCCGCGTGAACGCTATGAGCAGTTGATCGAGAATCCGGCCTTTATCGAAGCCAAACTACGGGAAGGCGCAGCGAAGGCTCGTGAAATCAGCAGACCCTTCCTGAGTGAAATCCGCGAAGCCGTTGGTATCAGCAAAATCGGGACCTGCCGTTAAAACGATGCGGTTTCTGGAGCGACTCGCGGATCGGCGAATTCAGGAGGCAATCGAACTTGGAGATTTGGACGACCTTCCCGGGGCCGGCAAGCCGATTCCCGAGGAGCCGGACGTCGGCGCATTTGCTTCCTGCTGCAGAAGCTCGGAGAGGCTCGCCAGGGAAACCTGATGGTTCACCGCTTATTCTCATGCGCTCGAAAAGCAATTAGATCGGTGACCTGGCCGTAACAGGCCACGCAGACAACTTTTCCGGCGGTGGGCGTTACAGATCCATCGTACAGACGAAGTCCGCCGCCGCCGGTTCCGTATGCGCGCCGCTGCCCCGCGCATTCAGGCTTTGTTTGACCTTGGGATAGGCTTCGATCATTTGCAGTAACACCTCGGTATTCTGCTCGCCCGGGTCGCTGATGAAGTCCGAAATTTGGCGAACCAGTTTCCAGCGCCAATAATCCTGAATTTCTGAATGGCTCATCATTTCTCTTGCTCGATTGGATACGGTTTTCATTTCAACAAAACGGTATTGCAAGAATGTTACAGCGATATTACAAATCAATAAAAGACCGATCAATTCCGGCCATTTCAGAATGCAGGGTGTTGTTTTTGCGCAGGATTGGCCCGGGCGCCGTTTACCTCGATTAAAATCAGAAACGCGAACTTTTAAGTTCGATATCGGCGTCCCGCCAGGCTTCATTGTAGGCTGTTTCAATTTCTCGCGCCTGCGCATCCTTTCCTTGCGCCTTCAAGCTCTGCAATAAGCCGAAAAGAGACCAGCCGCTTTTAGGGTGCATCTTCAGATCCTCGCGAAAGACGTCCTCGGCCATCGCGGAATTTCCGGCATCCAGCAATATCGCACCGAGCGCCTGCCGGGACGGCAAATACCAGTCGCGCGGTTCGGTATAATTTAGCGCATCCTCAATCTCGACCGCCTTTTGTAACTGTGCTACGGCCGCCTGATAGTCCCTTCGCCCGGCGGCAATCTCTCCGGCGAGACTGGCTTCGGCAATTTCGAGAATCCGTCTGATCGGATTCAGGTCGAAGATGGTCAGGCCTTCAATCCCGGGATCGCGGATGATCTCTTGGAGCTGCGCGAACTCCTGATCGGCCGCGGTAGCTTGTCCGTGCCGAATCAATGCCAATCCTCTCGCGTAATGCCGGACCGCCCGTGCATAGAGCAAGTCCTGCGCGGGTTCCGGCTGTCTTAGAATTTCGTCCCATCGACCGAACAGTGCCTGGGTATACAACGGTATCAGCCAGAAATGCTGGAGAGTACCGGTAAAGCCGGGATCACGAATCCGTTCCGGGTCTACTTGGGCCCGGGTGTCCCTTGCCGCCTCCGCCGCAAGAGTGCTTTGTCCGGACTTTACGGCCGCCGCCCATAGAAAGTGGAAATTATGGGGTACGTAGGCCATCGTATAGACACCTTCCGCGTGTGAATGACTCAGGTATTGGTGATCGACGTGAACCGCCGTCTGGTTGGCTGCTACTGCTTCGCGGTAGAGGCCGACACGGAGATAAATATGCGCCGGCATATGGACGAGATGGCCGGAACCCGGTACCAATCCGGGCAAGCGGCGCGCGTTCGGCAGCGCCTTTTCCGGGTGCGGGGAAGCCTCCACGGCGTGGATATAAAGATGATTAGCGAGCGGATGGTTGCGATCGATTTCCAGCACCTGTTCCAGAACACTGAGGATTTCCGGTGTCCATGGGCGCGCTTCACCCTGCTTGTTCCAATAATCCCACGGATGAAGGTCCATCAAGGATTCGGCAAACAGAGCGCCGATTACGGGATCGTGCGGAAACTGTTTTGTGACCGCGCGCATCGCATCGGCGTAGGCGACGTCGAGACCGGATCGATCATTAACCGGGTCCTTCGAATAACGAACTGAAAGGGCATGAATCAAAGCGAATTCTTTTGCGTTTTTTTGATTTGACAGTGACAGCGCTTTTTGGATCGCGGAATAGGCTGCCGGAATAGCCGATTTGTCCATCGGCGCGTTAATGTTCGGGCCTAGCACCAGCGCTTCTCCCCAGTAAGCCATTGCGCAATCCGGATCCTGTCTCGCCGCTTCGCGAAACGATCTGGCCGCCTCCGCATGGTTGAAGCCATAGCTCAGGATCAAACCCTGATCGAAATAGTCCTGCGCCGGCCGAACCGCCGTGGTCACCGGATAATGATGATTACCGAGATCCCGCACAAGCTTAACAATATCACTACGGGCTTCCGTCGCCGAAGCGGGAAAGGGTATTCCGGAAACCGCCAGGAATACGATGATCGCCTGAATAAACGTCGAAATCCCCTGGCGGTCTCTGGTGCTTTCGGCGCCATTGGACCGCTTCGCCGGTGCGAATTCGTCCAAAAGGGTAGGGTCCAAAAAAGCCTCTGGCTGTTTCACGCAAAGTCCGCGGCTCAAAAAATCTGATTGGAATAAATGCGGAATCGCAGCGGGCGGTTTCGATAAAGAATTCATCACGAATCTCCTTGCCGTTAATCGGAATATTACGCGACGGAAGACAGTTTCTGCTTTGACCGCCAATTAAATCGAGTATTCCAAATTCAGCGTGCAATCATAAACTTCTACGCTGGGGGCGGCGAAATAACGAGGTTGCGGCGAATCGCGCCGCCCATTCTCCCGAGGAATCCGGTTGGCCGGCCTGACTGATTCCGTCCGCGATCGCGCGGGGCGGATCAATTATGCGTTTCCAAGCCGCTATGCGCAAACGGCCGCGCTCAAAAAATGAGCGCACATTATTGGCATCCCGATATTACGGTTGTCAAAACAAATAACCTCGGAGACTTTTGCGCGATTGACCTGCACAATGGAACCGACCATACGATCAGGTGCGCTGTTGACCCCTGTTCATGAGAACTTCGGCTTATTGGCGTCACCGAAAAATTCATAAACAGAATCGCAAGCTTTTTACATTGGCAACGGCAATATGATTGCCATGCACGGGTGCCGACCGAATTTTTACATACAAGACTTTGACGCCGCGGTTCGTTCCGCGTTACTCTACACGACTACCATTGAATATGGACTTTGCCGTCCATTTCACAGCAATCGATCGAACAGGAGTGCACTGCTCCAGGATTACCCCGTGGATACAAATCTATATGAAGCGTTAGGTAACATACCGATTTTCTCGCAGTTGCCGGATGATGCGCTTCGGTCCCTGGCTTCTCATGCGACGATCAAAACCTATCCAAAAAATTCGATCGTGATCAATGAAGGGGATGATACTGCATCATTTCATTTCATTTTGTCCGGGACCGTGCGCGTGTATTTAAGCGATGAAAACGGTAAGGAGCTCACACTCAGTGTCGACGGACCCGGAAAGTATTTCGGAGAACTTGCGTTACTTGACGACGCTCCGCGATCGGCTTCGGTAATTACCTGCGAAAAAGCGACTTGTGGCATTATCTCGAAGGCCGAGTTTAAAGCCTGGTTGAATAATAATTCCAATGCCCCATTCGGGATTATCAATGGCCTCGTGAGCAAGGTTCGCGCGCTGACCGACAAAGTTAGAACTTTAGCTTTATCCGACGTCTACGGCCGTTTGGTTATAGAGCTTCAGAACATGGCCGAAGACAGCGGTGACAAGAAAATCATTGAGAGTCGGCCGACTCAACAGGACCTTGCGAATATGATCGGAGCGTCTCGAGAAATGGTCAGCAAAATTTTCAAGGAACTACTTAAAGGTGAATATATTACGATTGACGGAAAACGATTGATCATCAACAAAAAGCTTCCGTCTTCGTGGTAGCACCTCAGAAAGCTCTGACTAAATCAGAGCTTCCCGCAGTGCAGGGATGCACTGCCGAAATCAAACGCTGCAAGCGTATGATTCCGTGAAGCAGTCTCGACTCGCGTTTGGGGTCGCCGACCGCTGAAAAATCGAGGATAGGTTTATTCATCGGTTCCAGAGTCAACTGGCCAGAGAAATCCCGAATGGGGCCGGATTTCCTGGAGGCAATAAATCCCGGGAACGACAGATTTCCGGGGCTTCCAATTTTCGGCGCGGCGCGGCCACGGAAACAACCCACGAAGTATGGGAGTGGATCCGGTGATCAATTATTTAGGCTTTCTGCTCCAGGACATCGACCAAGGTTTGCGCCTCGTGCTTTTGGTCATCGTTTCCTTTCACGAGAATTTCGGAAAGAATTCCGCGCGCCGATTCCTGATCATCCATATCCACATACGCCTTGGCCAGATCGAGTTTGGTTTCAATTTCGTCCATATCGGTCAAGTAGGACAATTCGGACACCACATCGGGGGCAGTCTGTCCCGGCGTACCCGCTGAATCGCCGAAGTCCAGACTCGAGAAATCCATGGTTTCATGACTTTTTTCCGATTCGTTGTCATAGCGGGCATCATTGGATTCACGCGCATCAAAGTCAGCCGAGAATTGGGCGCCGCCATCGACATTGAAGTGGTTCAATTCGCTTGCATCGAATTCGAAAGGATTGAACGCGGTCGGATCCGGTTCGCCGTACATTGTCGGACCGGATCCGGACTCAGATGAGTCGTCCTCGCCAAGATCGTACGCAAAATCGAAACCAAGGTTATCACCGGCAAAATCAGACTCGCCACTCTGAATTTCACGGCCTCCGTATTCAAATGTTTCAGAATCTCGATTACTGAAATCCGACCTGGCAAAATTATCTTCAGGCTCGGTATGCGCACCGGCTAAGTTCGGCGCGAACAGAGAGCTGTTCGGACAAATTTCGCGCCCCATTTCCGCGACTTTAGCCCAGAATTCCGGTTTATCGTTCCTGCATTGTTCAAGCGCCCGTGCGTATGCTTCAAAGGCGTCCCGATCTTCCGTTGCAAAATGAATTTCCAATAATTTCAATTTGCATTCCTCACGTTCCGGATAATTTTCGATCGCACTGCGAATCAGATCCTCGGCCTGCTGATACCGGCCATAGGCCAGATAAACATCGGCTTCGGAAACAGGATCGACATCATCGTGGTCCGTTTCCAGGGCATCGAAATCACTCGGGGTAAATTCACTCAAGAAAGAACTTTCGACGACACTGACCAGCTCATTCTGGTTTGGTTGCTCGATTTTTGGGCTTGTGACTTCATTGAGCTTCTTGATTTCATTATCCGGCGAGGAAGGAACACTCTCGGTACTCGCCAGCATGATGCGATTACGCCGGCGGACCAGCGCCCAGCAAAAAAAGCCGAACAGTACAAGCGCCCCACTTCCCGCGGCAAAAGTTGACGAGTCCGAAAATAATCCGCTCAGAAGTTCGTCTTCCGGCGGCGCATCCAATCGAGCGGGTTCTGGTGTTGCAGGAGTTTGCGGGAGAACGGCCGGAACTGCTTTGGTCTCAGCCGGCGGAATCGTGTTGGTTGCAGTGGTCGGGTCCGGTGGTACCAATTCTGCGGTCGCATTCGAATCCGCAACAGGCGTGTTGGCTACTGGATCCGATTCCTGCTTTAAAACGGCCGGATCATTTCCGCTGTCCGGTTGGTTCAAATTGCTCGTCGTTTCAGGACTGTTCTCGGCGACTACGGGGATCGGCGTATCTGCCTCCCCAGCGGAAATTCCGACCATGGGGATGCTGTTTTCAGCTGGTCCGGCAAGCCGGTTTTCGGTGTTCTGGTTTTCAGTAAGTGATTGGTTCGATTGAAGATCGATTATTTTTTCCGCGGAAGTTCCACTTGCTTCATTTCGAGATTGCAAAGCGCTAAGCTGCTTATCTTTTAAAGTCAACATCAGCTGAATTCGGGCGAGCTGTGCTTCGATTTCTTTCAAACGGCTTCGTAGTTCCTCATTTTCCTGGTGGACCGTCTCCGCCATTTCTATCGCTAGATCTGATTTCCCGGCCCGCGCGTTTCCGGATTCCGCAGACGCGGATTTCGCGATTGTCTCGCCCGCAACCGGGGAAACGAGCTGCAATTTGCGTCCCTGCGCGCTCGAATTCTGATCGGCGGCAATCGCCGGATTTTCCGGTGAAGGTTTTTTCGTCTGTGCGGCCGCAGCGATGCTCGCATTCCACTGGCCGTTCTGCCTCCCTAGTTCCACGAGCGCCTCATTCCGGCTGATTTTCACGATGTCGTTGCGAGGGGGCACTGTCAAGCGCTGACCGGCTTTCAGCGCATTCATGTTTTTTCTAAAAAATGCATTCGGATTGGCGTTGTACAAAGCCACCATCATTTGCTCTTGCGAAACCGGAGGCTGGGTGCTTACTTTCTTGGCTAAATTCCACAATGAATCATTTGGTTTCGACGTTATGGAATCGCCGGATTGGTATTGGTCCGGGGATTCGCTTTCCGGCGCAGCCGACGGCTTCGCGCGAATTCCGAAATTCGATGGTTGGTCGACGGAATAGGTTGGTTTGGCAACCGTGCTGGATTGGACCTTCGGCGCGCGGGTTGCGCTAATCGCGGATTCGTCAAAAGTTGCCGGCGGATCGAGCAGAACCGTAAACTCCCGGAGCATCCGGCCTTTCGGCCAATTGACCTCGATCAGGAAGTTCAGAAACGGCTCCTGAATCACCCCCTTCGAAGTAACTTTAACCACGATCCGGCCGTCCTTGATTACCGGTGTAAAATGGAGCCAGGAGAGGTAATAGGGTCGGTCGATGCCCGCGTTCGCGAAGGCGGAGGGCGATGCCAGCTTGACCTGAATATCAGAGGTCGATTCAGCATTCGAAGTGATTACTGGAATTTCCGCTTCGAGCACTTGGTTCAAAGCAGAATGAAGCTCGATTTCGCCAACCCCTAACGCATTGGCGCCGACGGGAGTCAGCAAGCCCATCAGGGTCAGCGTTTTGGAAAAATTACGCACTTCGCTCTCCTTCAGTTATTCAGCACGGTATCGCGCGATTCGCGATCCGTTCGTTATTAATCTCTCATAAGGTTAGCCTAGATGTATTTTTTTACCAGATGCTCCGCAATCTGAATACTGTTCAGTGCGGCGCCCTTACGAACGTTGTCGCTGACAACCCAAAGATTCAAACCTCGGGGGTGAGAGATATCCTCGCGGATGCGCCCCACGAACACCTCATCCTTTCCCACCGATTCCGTGACCGCGGTAGGGTAACCGCCAGGCTTGCGTTCATCCACTACACACACCCCCGGAGCTCGACTTAAGAGATCGCGCGCCTGTTCCGCCGCAATCTTATCCCGGGTTTCTATGTGCACCGCTTCGGAATGACCGTAGAATACCGGTACGCGTACCGTCGTCGGATTAACCGTTATAGAGTCGTCACCGAGAATCTTGCGGGTTTCCCAGACCATTTTCATTTCTTCCTTCGTATATCCGTTTTCGAGAAAGACATCGATATGAGGCAATACATTAAAGGCAATCTGCTTCGGGAAAACCTTGTTTTTGATTTCGCGGGTGTTAAAGATATCCTGGGTTTGCTGCGCGAGTTCCTCGATAGCGGATCTCCCGGCGCCCGAAACCGCCTGGTACGTGCAAACGTTGATCCGTTCGATCCCCACTGCGTCATAAATCGGCTTTAAGGCGACCACCATCTGGATGGTCGAACAATTCGGATTGGCGATGATACCGCGGGCCTTGTATGCCGCAATGGCATCCGGATTAACCTCCGGAACCACGAGCGGGATGTCGTTTTCATATCTGAATTGGGAAGTATTGTCCACAACCACGCAGCCCGATTCAGCGGCACGTGGCGCATGTTCCCGGGAAATCGCAGCGCCGGCGGAAAATAATCCGAGCTGAACTTTCGAAAAATCGAATCCGGCCAGATCCTCCACTTTCAAATAACGGCCCATGAATTCGATTTTTTTACCTGCGGAACGGCTACTGGCCAGCGCGTAAACGTCACCGGCCGGAAAATTGCGTTGCTCCAGGATCGACAACATGGTTTCACCGACCGCTCCGGTCGCACCCACTACAGCTACGTTGAATGTCGTGTTCATCGAGATTTCTTGTTTAATTCCGAGTTAAAAAATTATTCCGGATAGGCCGCTTCGCCGTCGGATCAATCCGCCATTTCCCGCATTGCCTCAACCACCGCATCCCCCATTTGTGCCGTGCCGACTTCAACCATACCCGGCGAATAAATATCCGGGGTACGGATCCCCGTATCGAGAGCGGCCTGCACCGACCGATCGATCAGATCGGCCGCCTCGATTTCGCCCAGCGTGTAACGCAGCAACATCGCAGCGGATAATATGGTCGCGAGCGGATTGGCGCGCTCCTGGCCGGCAATGTCGGGCGCCGAACCGTGTATTGGTTCATACATACCTTTGCCGTTTGCGTCCAACGAAGCCGAAGGCAGCATTCCAATGGAACCGGTCAACATCGAGGCGCAATCGGACAGGATGTCTCCGAACATATTCGTCGTCACGATCACATCGAACTGTTTTGGCGCTCGGACCAGTTGCATCGCGGCATTGTCGACATACATATGGCTTAATGTGATTTCGGGATATTCCAATGCGGTCTGCGCCATGATCTCTCGCCATAACTCCGTGGATTCCAGTACATTGGCCTTATCGACAGAGCATAGTCGCTTATTTCGCTGCATCGCGATCCTGAATGCCGTATGGGCAATGCGGCGAATTTCCGATTCCCGGTAGACCAGGGTATTGAATCCCTCCCGTTCGCCGTTCTCAAGTACTCGAATGCCCCTTGGCTGGCCGAAGTAAATCCCGCCGGTCAGCTCGCGTACGATCATGATGTCCAAACCGTCAACCACCTCCGGTTTGAGCGTCGAAGCACCGATCAATTGATGGTGCAGAACCGCCGGACGCAAATTGGCAAACAAACCGAGTTCCGCCCGCAAGCCCAACAAACCGCGCTCCGGACGCACGGCGTAGTCGAGGGATTCCCATTGCGGTCCACCGACCGCGCCGAGCAAGACCGCATCCGCCGATTTTGCCAAATCGAGACTTTTCACCGGTAAGGCTTGCCCGCACCGTTCGTAGGCGGATCCACCGATCAACCCGTATTCCAATTCGAGGCGGATCCCGGAAATTGAAAACAGGTTATCGAAAACCTTGATCGCTTCCCGGACAATTTCAGGACCGATTCCGTCTCCGGGGAATACCGCAATTTTATAGGTCATTAAAGGTTGTTCGGTAAACTGAGTCTTATCGACCGCTCCGATCCAGGGCCGGTGTGGTTGTTCAATAACAGTAGGGCATTATAATTAATAAAAGGTAAACCCCCGGCTTTGCCGGGGGACTCGCAAAGTTTGACAGATCCGGGAATCATCGTGAGTCTCCCCACCTGTGAACCGCCTAGAGTTCAATAGATGAGGAAACACACGATGAAGACACCAGAAA